>WFNC01000415.1 GCA_015488785.1 Flavobacteriales bacterium
ACAAATGGTTGCCTCCATAGGGCTGCACTTCGGCATCTATGTGCATAAAGCTACGCTTTTCAAAGACAGAACGAAACAGTGTTTTAAGCTCACGCTGTTGTTTGAGGACGACTTTTTTATCTCGTTTTTTTAGCCATCGGTAACTTACTGCGTGAAAGGTTCCTGCATCTATTTTTTTGGCAACATCAGCACCAAAATACTCCGCAACACGCGCCACCATCTCTGCTGCAGCCTTGTTTGTAAAAGTAAGCAGAAGTATCTCTTGTGGCTGTACACCGGAATTCAGCAGATGCGCAATTCTTCCAACAATTGTAGAAGTTTTTCCAGTTCCGGCGGAGGCAATAATGAGGTTTTGATGAGCTGTTGAAGTTGCAGCAGCATGCTGTTCTTCATTTAAACGAGATAAAGGCATGCGGAATTATACCTTGTAACTATTAAAGTGTGCTAATTATAGCAGCTCGTTTGACATCTTCTATGAATATGTCAGTAAGTCTTCAATCTCGTCTTTTACCATCACTAGAGGATGAATTTTTTCTTAAGAGCCCTAATTTTTTTCTTCTTAAACATAGATAAAGTGTTTAAATAATGGTAAGAAAAGCATTAAACGAACATTTAAATTAAGAGAAGATTAACTATTTATCTTAAAAATTGACAATTTGTTATATTTTCTAGAATTAAACATATAAAAACTATGTTCATTAATTTACGATATAGAGTTAAAACTTGCTATAATGTTTGTTGAATAAATTGTTATATAATAAAAGGATAAAAATGGCCGTACCAAGAAAATCTCCAAAGGGAACACCTAATCGGAAAAAGCCACCTAATAGAAGGGCTAAACCGAAAGCTTATAAAGGAACTGGTGGAACCGGCCCAAGAAAACCTGACACTGACAAAAGAGGTTAACTAAATGAAAATATCTGACTATATCAATACATTTCATGAATTTACTGGTTTAACAAGTAGTGTCGCAAGACAATTAATGTTTAGTGGTATAGCTTTAATTTGGATATTTAAACTTGGAAAGGATGGTAACTATACATTATCATCCGAGTTGATGATACCTGTTACAATACTTATTTTAGCACTGTTTTTAGACTTAATGCAATATGTGGTTGGATCTATAATTTGGTTCTTTTTTTATAGATATCTTGAAAAAAGTGACGACTATACTGACACACAAGAAAATATAAAGTCTAAAGAATATTTCACTTATATCTTAAATGTGTTTTTTATATCTAAAGTTTTGGCTGTAATGATTGCATACTACTTTTTATTTTGTTATGCTTATCAAAATATTAAGTTCACTTAATATATAACAACACCTTGGAGAGAAATAGTTGACCCTTCGGGCACAACTATTTCTCAAGTTAAACGTTAAACAAAGGATTCAATTTAAATGAGTAAACAATATGATTCTGAAAGACCAACTATATCTGCTGTGACAAGGAGAAAAGTTGAAGTGAATGCAGGTCATGAATGTAGTGTAAAAAACTGTAAAGAACATACATATTTAGAAATACATCACATTAACCAAAATAGAGAAGACAACAAAGTTGAAAACCTGATATTACTATGTGACAAACATCATAAAATGGCACATGCTAATAAAATTGACAGAAAATCCTTAAAAGAATACAAACAGTTATTAAACTCTCAACAACTAAACTCTGATATTAAAGTTGAAAACACTGTAAAAACGATTAAAATAACACTAGATATGCAATACAACTTAGTTGACGATAAGAACAAATTAACTTCTATTGTACAAGATATAATATTTGAAGCAAAAGATTATAAAAATTTAAACATAGATTTTTTTATTTCAGAGCATGAAGAAAATGTAAAAAAATTAATTTTACTAAAAGAAGATAATAATCTTACAAAAAACGATAAAGAAATTAGAAATACATTACAAATACTTAATGATTCAAAAGATGAAAGGCTTAAACATATTAGCAAGTCCGCTAAAATACTATTTTATGGAGCAAGCATAAACTATCATTACAGTCAATTTGGAACAGATGAAGCTGTTGAATCCTTAAAAGGCTTAATTGATAGTTATAAAAACTATCAGAACAGAACTAGAATAGATATATGGAAAGAAAAACCATTTCGATTATCTACATATATAAGACTTACAGACAAAGAAATGATAGAAGTAGAGGCTCATCCTGAAATTAAAAATCAACAAACTTTAGCTTTTAGTGGTTTTTATACTTGTGACCTACCAAATGAAATTATAATTAAAAAGGTATTGCCTGCCATTGCTAAAGAAATATTATATGCCATTAATCAAAATAGCATTAAAGAAAAAGAATTCTTAAAAGAATTTTCACCATTGACTTGGAAAATTGGGCTTGGTTAATGTTTAACAAAACAGAGAATCCAATAAATTACCTAGCGGAAATTTATCGGCTATCTTCG
>WFNC01000416.1 GCA_015488785.1 Flavobacteriales bacterium
CGCCGAACTCTACCGTTGGGACTTTTTTTCAAAATCTTCGATTCAAAAAATGGTACGAGAAAAAACTTTTTAAAAAGATTAATTAAAATAAGTAAACATCTGTTTAATTGAGTTTAAGAGCCTTCTTAACAATCATTCCCCAAAGGGAAGTTCCTCCCTTTTTGGGACAAAAAACTACTCCTGCACTCTATCCCGTGCAAAGGAAAGGCGTTTTTAAGCCTGCATCTTTTTTATAATAGTTTTTGATTCTTGGGGCTTTTTTTCGTCTTGTTTTTTTATGTTTTCTAAAGTCAAATTCAATTCTTTTTCAATCCTGTTTTTTACGTCTGTTTGATTTCCGAATTGAGTTATTTTATAAATAAATCCGCCCCTGTGTTTATTTCCTCCAATAACTTGGACGTAAGAATAAAGTTTGAGTTCTTGTAAATATCTGTTTAAAGTTCTTGGATGAATAGATTTTGCTTTTCTAATGTCGAGAGCTGTAAATTTTGAGATTTCGGCAGAAACTAAAAATTTGCTTAACCAACTATAAAAACCTCTTGAAGTTGTCGAAAGTTCGTCGGCTTTTCTGAAAAGTGAGTTTTTTAGTAATTTAAAAGCCAGTTCTATATCTTCGGGTTGAGTTTTTATAAAAATTTCTCCTGTTGTCTTGTCTGTAAATTGTTCCCTTTGATGTTGTTTAAAATAAGTGATAATTTCTATAAAATTGAGTAATAAAAGCAACGATTTTCGAGGGTGCGAAACATCTTTTGGTAAGTCGATTAAAGTTGCGTATTCGTTTATAATCGTTACATTTTTAAGGCTCGAAATCAAACATTTTAATTCTCTTTGAACTTGTTTAAGCTCTTCAACTTTTATCAATCCTGCTTTAATTTTCTTTTGATATTCCATAATTGCCAAATCTTGGCTGTAAGAATGGTTTAAATGAACCATTAAAAAAGGAAGTGATAATTTTTCGTAATTTTTATCAGAATAAGCACAAGCCAAAAGGCAAAGATTAGCTTTTACTTCAAAAGTTGTAGCGTGAATTAATCCATCTTTGTTTTTTGTGGCTCTTGTTTTTATTAATCTTCCTTGAGTTTGTAAAGTTGATAAAGGCGTTAACATTTCTGTCGTCCATTCCAAATCCTCAATCAAAAGAGCTTTGTTTTCAATATCGTAAGAATTGAAATAATACAAGGCATTTGCAGATATTTGAGTATGAAAACTATAACTTTCATTCGGCATACATTCCGAAAGTTTTTGTAAAATATAACTTTTTCCTATTCCACTTTTTGCAAGGCAAAGCACCGAAAACGGATTTGAAAACCGATGAGAAGAAAGAGCCAAAAACAAAATCAAAGCGTTTTCATCTTCTCCAATAATTCCGATAGTATTTAGCTTTTCGGTTAGTGTTTTAATCAGATTCTTACTTTTTAAGAGTTTTAAAGTATCTTTTTGTTCTTGTTTTGTAAGTTCAAACCTTGGTTTTTCTTTTCCCGATGTAAATTTTAGTTGATTTAGTCGGTAAGATTCTAATTGTGCGATTAATTGGTGTAAAGTTGATGAAATATCGAAAAGTTTCACCTCCCATTTGTCGCAAAGTGTCCGAATCAATTTATCTGTTTGATTATCGTTATATAAATCTAAAGTTGTACGAAATGGAGGATAATTTTTGTGCGAAATTCGCAAAGTCGAAACCATTCTTTCGACTTGCAAAATATCAACCCCGCCCAAAACGTCAATCGTCAAAATCGGGTCTTTAAAAGTGATGAAATTAACATTGTGAATCTGTAAGTTTTGCATAAAGTATTGAGTTTAAAAATGAATATTAAAACTCAAATTTAGAAAGAAAAAAGGAAAAAAAAGGGGGTAAAAAAAAGAAGAAATGAACAACGGAAAAATGGCAAGAAAGCCCATTCCTCCCTCAATAGAGCTGTTTTTGATGGAGGAGAAAAAGCCCAAATAAGCCCAAGAAAAAAGAACCAAAAAGCCAAAGAGAAAACCGAAAAAAAGTCAAAAAATAAGGACTGAAATATAAAGCAAAACAGAAAGCTAATAAATACGCTTAAAACACAAAAAAAGTCTTTAGAAATTGATTAAAATAGCCAAAAATAAAGATTTAAAAACCAAACTTGAGCGACTTAAACA
>WFNC01000417.1 GCA_015488785.1 Flavobacteriales bacterium
AAATTAGTTTGTGCTTTACCAACAAAACCAACTAGTATAAAAAAACTAAATATTATTATATTCTTTATCATAATCTTTTATATTCTAATTCCAATCATACAAACATCATCCAATTGTTCGTTGTCTCCTTTCCAATCGTTGAATGTTTTTTTCATAATTGATTTTTGTTCTTCTAAGTTCAACAAACAAATTTCTTCAAACTTATTGCGAATCGGTTGGTAATAAAACTTCTTTCCTTTTGGCCCTCCTTTTTGATCGGGAAAACCATCACTATGAAAATAAAGCATATCGTTTTCTTGCACTTCCACAACATGTTCTTCTACTTTTATTTCGTCGCTGTAACCAATGTCAGCTTTTGAACCTTTTATTTTTTGAAGCTTATTATTTCTTACCAAATACAAGCTGGTGTGCGTTCCTACAAAGTTTACTTTCTTAGCTTTAGCATCATAACTCAACAGCCCCAAATCCATACTGTCTCTAACTTTTGCGTCTTTGTGTCCTCCTATTCTAACTTTTATACGTTTGTGAAGTTCTTCTATTATTTCTTTAGGAGTTGAATAATTTTCAAGTACTATTTCGTTTAATAAATTGTTGGCAACTATCGTCATAAAGGCTCCAGGTACTCCGTGTCCTGTACAATCGACTACTGCTAGATATTTTATTTCTTTTTTAGCAAAAGTCCAAAAGAAATCTCCACTGACTACATCCTTGGGTTGAAAATAAACAAAGTTATTTGTAAAATTATTCGTTACATCTTCAAATGATGGAAGAACTGCTTTTTGTAAGGTTTGTGCATAATCGATACTGTCTCGTATTTGATTGTGCTGATGTGCTAATTCTTCTTTTTGGTTTTCTGCAAAATGTTGTTGTTCTTCTGCAAAGTTTTTTTGAATTTCTATTTCTTTTTTCTGCTGTTGAATTTGTTTATTCTTTTTCAACATAAACAAGGCAAACAGAACAACCAACCCTAAACCTCCAAAAAGGGCATATTGTTGAATTCTTTTGCTTTTTAGTTCTGCTTCTTGTTTTGAAATTTGAACTTCTTTTATTTTTTGAGCTTTTAGGTGTTCTATTGAATCTGTAGCGGCTTGTTTTTCGTACTGAGAGCGGTATTCATGTTGGATTAATGCTTTTTGGTTTTCTTTGTTTTGGAGGCTGTCTCGATATAGAATATACTCTTCATACATAGTTAAAGACTTATCATACTCTTTATTCAATTTATATAAATTGAATAAACTTTTTGAAGCGTCTTTTAGTAATACAGCACTTCCAATTTCTTTGGCCATAGAATAAGCCTTTTCTGCATAGTCCCTTGCTTTTTTCATCTCGCCTTTTCTCTTATAAATTTCTTTAAGACCAAGGTATGAAGTTGCTATACCTTCCTTACTTTTTATATCTTTATTAATTTTTAAACTTTTATTCAATAATTCCTCAGCTTCTTCAGCAAAGTTATGATCATTAAACTTCGTAAAATCAAATTCATTAATGTTCTCTATTTTTGAGAAAGCCTCATCATAGGCTTCCTTGTCCTCTAATGCTAAATAAACTTTACCTAAATTATAATATTGATTTGCGACTCCAGCTTTAAATCCAGCGGCAGTATATAGCTCTAAACTTTTGTTAAAAAATTCAATGGATTGAAAATATTTTTTTTGCTTTTCATACATTGACCCAATATTAGTATATGATTCTCCTATATCTTTTTTAACATCGATTTCGATTCTTATCGCTATACTTTTCTCAAAGAACTCCATTGCTTTCTCATATTCTTCCATTGCTTCATAAACAGCACCAATATTACTGTATGTCCCCGCAATACCTTTTTTATTCTTTATTCGTTTAAAATTATTTAATCCTTTATCAAAAAATTCTAAAGCTTTAGAATACCTTCCTTGAAGCATGTAAACTGTACCTAAATTATTATAAGTCAGTCCTAATCCTTTGTAGTCTTTCAACTTTTCTTTTACCAATAAACTTTCATAAAAATAACTCAATGCTTTTTCTAATTTTCCTTCCTCTTTGTAAATAATAGCCAAATTCATATAAGACCTAGAAATTCCACTTTCATCGTGGAGTTCTTTACTCATTAATAAACTTTTATTATGATATTCTTTAGCTTTAAATTGATTTCCTTGATCAGATGAAATCAAAGCCATATTATTATATACAGCTGCAATTCCTTTTTTAAACTTCTCTTTTTCAAATAAACGAAGACATTTTGTATAATACATTAAAGATTTCTCTAGGTCTCCTTTATAAACATAAATATTTCCCATGAGCATTAGCGTTTTAGCTTCAGACATTTCATCTTTATTCTGTTGACAGATGCTTAGACTTTTATCATAGAGTAATAAAGCTTTTGTAAAGTCTGATTTTACAGCAAAGGATAAGCCTTGTTGATTTAAGTATTTTGATTTATACTTAAGATTATTTACTTTATCCGCATATTGTTCTCCAATAATCGCTAACGTCAATGCGCTATCTGGATTTGTATATATGAAGGATTTGTTATAGCTAATCAAAGCCTTTTGCCTAACCGTATCTTCTTCTTTCTCATCCTCCCATACATTCCATAAAGAATCTAAATTAGATTGAGAATTAAAACTTGCTGAAGCAATAAAAAAAAAGATAAAGAATAAAAGTAAATAGCGCATATAAAGTTTTTTATAAAAAATAAATATACTCAATGTAATTAGCTTTACGAGATATTTAAAGAGTTTTTTTTAAGACTTAGCCGTAATCTATTTTTGTAATTGCTTTTACCTCATTTTTACAATAATAACATAGAAAAATTAGTGCATAAAATAAATTGAGTATTAACAAATCTAGCTTTCTGTTCATTTCTTTTTAGTTTAAAAACAATTTATAGAACGTACTTTTGCGGAAAGAATTATTTAACACTTTTAAAAAATATTAATATGAAATTTTTTATTGACACAGCTAATCTTGATCAAATAAAAGAAGCTGAAGATTTAGGTATATTGGATGGAGTTACAACTAACCCTTCATTAATGGCTAAAGAAGGTATTTCTGGAGCTAACAATATATTGCAACATTATGTAAATATTTGTAAAATAGTTGACGGTCCAGTAAGTGCTGAAGTTATTGCTACAGATTTTGATGGAATGGTTAAAGAAGGGGACAATTTAGCTGAATTACACCCAAATATTGTGGTAAAAGTTCCTATGACTAAAGATGGAATAAAAGCAATAAAATATTTTTCTACAAAAGGAATAAAAACAAACTGTACACTTATTTTTTCTGCTGGGCAAGCATTAATTGCAGCAAAAGCTGGAGCTACTTATGTTTCTCCTTTCATTGGTCGCTTAGACGATATATCTGTTAGCGGAGTGGGACTAATCGAACAAATTCGTTTGATTTTTGACAATTATATGTTCGATACAGAAATTTTAGCAGCTTCGGTTCGTCATCCAATGCATATTATTGAATGTGCTGAAATTGGAGCAGATGTAATGACAGGGCCGTTAAGCGCTATTCTTGCTTTAATCAACCACCCATTAACAGACAGTGGATTGGCTAAATTCTTGGCAGATTACAACAAATTAAACGGATAATTATAGTTATACCAAATAGATATTGAAATGCGCCAAATAAATAATTTTATTATCACATATACTTCTTCAAATAAAATCACCATAGCTAAGGCTATGCTGATTTTATTTTCATTGTCTATGTAAAAATAAATTTTATTTTTTTTTAGGCGCATTTCAATACAGAATTGGTATTATACCATTTCTGAATTAAATTTACATCATGTATTTTTTCAGGATTGTATAAAAACGCAAACAAAAACAAATCAAAACTAATTATCTTAGTTTATGATTGTCATAAGCCTCAATTTTTGTAGTTTCGTACTTCAAAAATTGAGGATATTATGTTAGTAGCGTTTTTTTCGAGTAATAGCATTGATGATAGAAAGATCAATGAGGTACTTAAAGCCCTTAGAAAAGGAGAGGTTATCGTTGTTCCAACCGATACTGTTTATAGTTTTGCTTGTGATTTAAACAACAAGAAAGCTCTTGATAAAATGGCTCGGTTAAAAGATTTAAAACTTAAAAAAGCTCATTTTTCACTTATTTGTAATAATCTAAGTAGTCTTTCCGACTACACCAAACCAATAGATAGGAGAGTTTATAAAATAATGAACAAGGCTTTGCCGGGTCCTTATACTTTTATTTTAGACGCGAGTAACTTAGTTCCTAAACTGTTTGGAAACAACAAAAAAGATGTTGGAATTAGAATTCCAGACAACGATATTGTTAGAACGCTAGTAGAACAATTAGGTAATCCTTTGGCTGTTACGTCGGTTCATGATGTCGATTCTATTGTCGATTATACGACAGACCCTCAAGCGATAGAAGAACAAATAGGAAAAGATGTTGCGCTGGTTATTGATGCTGGTTTTGGTCAAAATGTTCCTTCTACAATTGTAGATTGTACCAATGGACAAATAGAAGTTGTAAGAGAAGGGATTGGTGAAGTTTTCTTTTAATTGTAAATTAAAACCAAGACTTTAAAACATTTTAAAATTCAATTTTTAATCCATCGTAAGCTATCGAAACATTTTCGGGCAATAGTTTTTTTGTATCTTCATGCGTTCCCATTAAATGACTTAAGTGTGTTAAATAAGCTTTTTTAGGTTTAACTATTTCAATGATTTCTAATGCTTCTTCAAGCGTAAAGTGAGACAAATGTTTTTCTTTTCTCAATGCATTTAGAACTAAAACATCAGCTCCTTTCATTTTTTCAAGCTCATTGCTACTGATATAATTTGCGTCTGTAATATAAACAAAATTATCAATCCGATATCCGAGTACAGGTAGTTTATAATGCAACGATTCTATTGGAGTTATTTTATTACCTATAACTTCAAAGGGCTTGTCTTTAGTTATAATATTTGTATTTATTTTTGGTATTCCAGGGTATTGAAATTTTGGATTAAAAATATAATGATACTCTCTCGACAAGCCTTCAAAAACTCCTTTGGTGCAATATATTTCCATTGGTTTTTTACTCATAAAGTTAAACGCTCTTATGTCGTCCAATCCAGAAATGTGATCTTTGTGTTCGTGTGTAAACAGAATAGCATCTAATTCCATTACATTTTCTCGCAACATTTGCTGTCTAAAATCAGGTCCAGAATCTATGTTTATGTTTCCGTTACTTGTTTCCAAAAAAACAGATGTTCTCAGTCTTTTGTCTTTGCTATCTTCCGACTGGCAAACCTCGCATTGGCATCCAATGACTGGTACCCCTTGTGAAGTTCCTGTCCCCAAAAATGTAACTGCTTTTAAACTCATCTATATTCTTTTTTTATGCTGTTTTATTTCTGCTATTTCTTTTTCAAATTCGACAACAGTCAATGTGTCCCATCGATCTTCAAAGTTAGCAATCATATCTTGTATTAGCAATTGTTCGGGGAACTGTTTTGCTTCAATTTTGGATATTGAATATTTACTTCCCATTACTTTTATTTCGTCAAACTCTTTTTCCGATTTTATAAAGAAATAAACTTCTAATCCTTTGTATTTTCGATATTGTGGATATTCCATATTTATTAATTTTCTACGATTTAGCTTATTTTTTTTTAATGCTTAGACTAAAAATTTGTTTGAAATTTCATAATACTAACATTTTATATTGTTACTGAGTTAAATGTAACAATTATATTCTTGTTTTTCATTATTATAAACAGCTAAGTTTTTGTTTAGTGGAATTTGAAATCCTATAATCTAAAATCACAACACTACGCTCTATTTCCGATAAATAGTGTTATAAACTGAATCTTTTTTATAATCTTTTTCTTCTACTAATTGAACCCACTTTTTATATGGTTTAAATACTGAGTCGTGGTTATTATTAATTTCAATTTTATCATCGTCATTAATAGGCTCAAAAAAATCAAATTGCATTTCTTTTATATATTCATTTTTTGTTTGATAGAATTTAAGCATTTCAGAATTCCAAACCTCACAACCACAAATTAGACATTCATCTGTTTCATCAACAGCTATAAGTCCACAAACTTCACAATTCTTTAATTTTATAAAAAAATCTTTTACAGCTTGATAGTCATAATTTAAAAACCCTTCAGGCATTTTCACTATTAATTCATACCAATTTTCATGATATTCAAGCGGTATAATTATTTTTCTTTTTTCTTGAGAAAGGTATATTGTAACTTTATCTATCTCATAATTAGCGTCAGTTACATCGTTCCATTTAACATTCGTTTCTATATTCTTCTTAACGTCCTGAATTACAACCCCTTCTTTTGAAACATCAATATATCTTACCTTCTTGATGTAATCATCTATCAGTTTCTTCATTTTCTTTTCCCCTGGTAAAAACTGTCTCTTATACACATCTGACGCTGC
>WFNC01000418.1 GCA_015488785.1 Flavobacteriales bacterium
ATATAAATTATTTAGCCCTTGTAGCTATCTTTGTTTTTAATGCTTTCTTTCAAGTTAATGCACAAAAAGAAGTTAGATTGGACTTAAAAGATAATTTAAAAAAAGTTTCAATAATAGACTTAAAAAATGATGGAATAATAATAAGTATCTCAACTATCGATAAATTGGGTATAACCTCTAACGTTAGCTTTCAAGCTTATGACAAAGACCTTAACCATAAATGGACTATTAGTAATGACACTTTAAAATTCTTAATGTGGCTGGAAATTGATTTTTACCCTTCGGAAAATGGATACCCTCTTTTTGCAAAAATAGGTAAAATAAACGCTGAAGGTGAATTTCAAGCTATAATGTCTGATTACGATTCTGGAGATGAGGAAGCTTATGAAAGAGTTGTACCTACTCAAGGAAAAGGAGTTTTATTACTAACGAAAGATAAGTCTATAGATGACAAAAAAAACAATCACTATATTTTAAGAAAGTATAGTTCAAAAACAAGAATGCTTTTTGAGAAACGTTTTTCAATCGATAACACCACTAAATGGGAACAAGCATATTTTGATGAACATAATATTTTTTATCACCTAAACGATTTTAAACTTGATAAAAAATATGGAAAAAATAAAATGACTGTCAATTACGTAAGTGTTGATAATAAAGGTAATGTAATTAATACAATAATAAAATCTAGCTCTTTTCCTATCAATAATTACAAAACATATTCTTCTATGAAATATATTTTTGACAATAAATCAGGAAATAATTATTTAAGCTATATAAACGAAAACAACTTTTATATAGACTGTTTTGATATCGACGGAAATTTAAAGTGGACAAAGAAAAAACAATTTTCAAAAGATTTAATATTAAATAAAACACATAAAAATAGCTATACAGAGTTAGAGGTATTAGATAACCAAATACTAGGTTTTAGATTAAAAATTGGAAAACAAAAACATTCTGATTTTTATTACTTTTCTAAAGAGACTGGAAAACTAATAGATAAACAACATTCTAATAAGACTAATAGCCTAATTGAAAATTTTGTTATTACTCAAAACAAAGGTAAAATTGCTGATTACATTAGCGAAAAGTTAAAAGAATTACCCCAAGAGAAAAAAATAGAAACAGCAAAGTACTCTTATTTAGATCAAGGTGATCGCTTTTTAATCATACTCTACTCTGAAAATCAAATAACTGTTTCTTTTATAAAAAAATAAAACTAAATGAAAAATTACATAAGCATATTACTAAGCCTTTTTGTGCTAAACAATTACGCACAAGACTTTAACAACTACGTACCTTTAGCATCATCAGGAGAAATACCTTCTGATTTTACGGCAAAAACGTTTGACAAAGTACAAAAAGACCTTGATGTAATCTTGGACAATGGCGACAGTTATAAAGATCGGGAGAATAAGACTAACTTTATATTAAAGTCTAATTACATGATAGACGAACTGCTTATGAGTGGTCGTATATTGTTTGGTGATCCTGTTTCAGATTATGTAAACAAAGTTGCTGATAAGTTATTAGAAAATGAACCTAAGTTGAGAAGTAAATTGCGCTTTTATTGTTTAAAATCGAACATTACCAATGCTTTTTCAACCAATCAAGGGATGATTTTTGTCACGCTAGGCTTAATTTCTCAATTAGAAAACGAAGCACAATTAGCACAAGTTTTGGCGCACGAAATTACGCATTACACAAAAAAACACGTTATAAATACCTTTTTAGAAACTTCTAGAATCAATCGTAATTCGGGGAATTACAAATACAATAATTACGACGACAACATTATAAAATTGAGTAATTTCTCTAAATCATTAGAGTTTGAAGCGGATTCTTTAGGATATTTTAGATTAAAAGATGCGGGGTATAAAATAAAAGAAGCGCTAAGTGTTTTTGATATTTTACAGTTTTCTTACCTCCCTTTTGAAGAAGAAGTATTCCAATTTGATATGTTTGAAACTGATGTAGTAAAAATTCCAGAAGAATTTAAGCTAGATACGGTAATGCAAATTAACTTTATTGATGATTATGATGATTCGAAAAGTACGCATCCAAACATTAAAAAAAGGAGAAAAAAAATACAAAATTTAATTGCAAACGCCAAAGGAGGAAAAGTTTTTATACAATCCAAAGAAGAATTTATTAAAGTGAGAACTATTTGTAGATTCGAAAGTATAAGAATAAACAATAAAGATGCTGCTTACGTGAAAGCGATTTACAATGCTCAAATCCTATTGAAGAAATATCCAGAAAGTGATTTTCTTAAAAGAAATATTCTTAAATCATTGTACGGACTTAGTAAATACAAACTAAACAATAAATATTATAAAATAGCGAAGGATTATGAAGATCACGAAGGCGAAATAAGTGCGGCATATTATTTATTCGAAAAACTAGAGGACGTTCAAATAGCTGCTCTAACAATTGAGAAACTAAATAATTACTATTTACAGCATAAAGAAGACGAATATATCAAATCATTGATGCTTAATTTAATTGAAGATTTAGTCCAAGAAGAAGACTATACCTTCAAAGAGTTTTATAAATTAAAGCATGAAGACGACTCTATTGGTTCAACAGATTCTACAGTTGTAGAAGAAGAAGTAAACATTGAAAAAATAGAAGGAAAATATGCCAAATTAAGAGCCATTCAAAAACAACAAGTTACAGAAGGTGTTATACAAACTGATGGAAGTACAATTGGAGAGTCATTTCATCACGAATATTTATACAACGCTTCTAATAAAGATGAATTAAACCAATTCTTTGCTGATGCAATTAGCCATAAAAAAGAAGATTCTGACTCTAAATATGACGACTTAAGTTATTATGAAAAAAATAGATTAATAAAGAAAGAGCAAAAAGAAAAAAAGAAAAATGACAAGTTGAAAGACAAAAATATCTACGCTTATAAAGAAATGCAAACAGACAAGATTATTTTTGTCGATCCTGATTACTTTATTGCAGATTCTAAGCGAGGTCAGAAATTAAAGAATGCAGAACAAAAGAAGTATGAACTCTATCAACAAATAGAAACTGTTGCTACCAAAGTAGGAATTGATTATGAAATACTGTCTCCTAAGGCATTTGAAGTATCAGAAGTTTCTAAATATAACGATTTGGCAACTATTAATAATTGGATAAGTGAAAAAATGATGCATTTTAATGTTATTGATGATTGGAATATGATTGTTTTAGAATCGGATTACACCTCTTACCTAACACCAAAATATGGAACAAATACTTTTGTATATTCAGGAGTCTATCAAATAAACAAAACGACCTATTTGTATTATTTATGGTACGACTTAGAACAAGGAAAATTCTTATTGGAAAAAGTAATAGAATTGAACACCAAAGCAAAACAGGTGCACATTAATTCTCAATTATATAATATTCTAAGTCAAGTAAAAAAATAGACATGAGGTGTTTAATTTTTTTCTTTTTTGCAACTCTGTCTTATAACTTAAATGCGCAAGTTCCTGGATATATGGGACATCGATTTTCTGTTGAGGGGGATGTAAATACATTATTCTCTCTTACGAAAGTTTTTAGAGGTCATAACTATAGAAGAATTTTAGCTACCAATGAAGATGGTAAGAATCAAGGTCTAAATTTTGGAGATCAGACTTTTTACATTACTAAAAAAGAATCTAATATTTTACAGAATCCTTTTCTCTCATTTAATTTGAACAGTTCAATAAATCTTAATTACTCTTTAAAGAAATACTTAGACATTAGCTTTAACATAAATTACACTAAAAGTAAACTAAAACTAAAAAATGATAGAGTAAATAGTAGGCATATATTCTTATATTCTAACGAATTTTTAGTTCCCTATCAGCTAATGGAATATAGTATAAACTTAAAATTTTATACAGGTGATTATATCGCTCCAGTTGGAAACTATGTCCTTTTTGGTTTTGGTCTTGCTGAAGCTTCTAGTACTTATGTAATCAATTACTCTAGCACTTTATCCAAATATTCGAATGATTTAACTACTATTTATAGTGAAAAGGTTAATCAAAAAACGAAATTTTTAAAAGTAAATGCAGGATTTTTTAAGAAAAAATTTCTAACAGACAAATTATATCTAGATTATGGTATTGCTTTTAATTTTTACTTTAATGGAGCAAATGATGTGCGATTGACTGAAAATGGACGAGATATTAAGACCGAAACAATAAAAGATGAAATAGACTTACATTATAGGTATAATGTAGGTCGTCATATATCAATCGACAATCGTTACAATTTTAAAATAGGCTTAGGAATAATACTTTAAAAAATGAAACAAAAAATAATAACAACACTTTTAATTATTTTAATTTTCGGATTAAACTGTTACAGCCAAGTCCCTGGTTATATGGGGCATCGTTTTTCTGTTGAGGGAAATATAAATATTCTACCTTCATTTGTAAATGCAGCTAGAGGATATAATAGCGGCTATTCAAGCGCAGATTCAGATAATATTGATTATTATACTTCAAGTAATGGTTCTAATAACTACCCTACGTTTAGTATGAATTTTAGTAAATCATTTAGCGTCAACTATTCCATTCGAAAAAAAATAGACGTAGGATTAAGAGTCAATTATAGTAACGGTAATTATAAACTAATCGATAAAAGTGATATCAGTAATTATTCGAACTATCAACAAGCTATAGCATTTTCTATTCATTCTCAATCCCAACTTCGTCCTTATCATTTGCTAGACTATAATCTTAATTTTAAATTTTATCTTGGTAATTATATCGCGCCAGTAGGTAATTATATTTTAGTTGGAATTGGTATTATAGATGTAAGGAGTACTACAAAAATTAAATATTCAAAAAGAGATTATTCAGAGTATTATTACGAGGAAATCCAAGCTCCTACTAGTACAAAATTAGTTGATTTGTCTGAAAAATTTATTAAAACAAGCGCAGGGTTTTATAGAAAAAAGTTTATAACAGAAAAAGTATATATTAACTCTGGTTTTGAATTTAATTTTATCTTTCTTGGGTTGAGCGATCAAAGATTCTATGATATTGGAGGCTACAGCACAAATATTAGAACTAAAGGACTTGATGACTTGATAGACAAAACATATAGGTTGAATATAGGAAGACATCTAGCTATTGAAAATCGTTACAATTTTAAAATAGGCTTAGGAATAATACTTTAAACAAATAATGCAAAAAACAATAATTACAATTTTAATCACTTTAATTTTCGGATTAAACTGTTACAGTCAAGTTCCTGGTTATATGGGGCACCGGTTTTCTGTTGAGGGAGGTGTAAACATTTTACCTTCATTTGTAAATGCCGCTAGAAGATATAATGATTCTTATAATGATTCTTATAATGATTTTGATAAAACTTATTATTCTTCTTCAAATAATCAACCTAAAAGGTATTCGAATTTTAGTATGAATTTTAGTAAGTCTTTAAGTATCAACTATTCTATTCGTAAAGGAATCGATGCCAATTTCAGAATTAATTATAGTAAAGGTAATTATAAATTAAAAAACAGAAGTAACATTAATAATTATGACAATATAAATAATACCTCTAATAAAATTCTTTCTGAACTGAAACTACGAACTTATCATTCATTAGACTATAATCTGAATTTTAAATTATATCTAAAAAATTATATAGCTCCTGTAGGAAATTATTTTTTAGTTGGTATAGGGATGATAGATGTAATGAGTACTACAAAAATTAACTACACACAAAGTCTTTACAGTGAGATTAAATCAGAAAACTCTAAATTAGTTAAGTTATCAGAAAAATTCTTTAAAATAAATGCAGGTTTTTACAAAAAAAGATTTCTAACAGAAAAATTATACCTTAAAACGGGATTCGAATTTAACTTTATCTTTCTTGGAATGAGTGATCAAAGATTCAATGATTTCTTTTCTTACAATAAACAAATTAAAACTTCAGACCTTGATGATTTAATAGACAAAACCTACAGATTTAATATAGGAAGGCACCTAGCACTTGAAAATCGATTAAATTTTAAAATAGGCTTAGGAATAATACTTTAAACAAATGATGCAAAAAACAATAATTACAATTTTAATCACTTTAATTTTCGGATTAAACTGCTACAGCCAAGTTCCTGGCTATATGGGACACCGATTTTCTGTTGAGGGAGATTTGAATGTATTGCCTTGGTTTACGAATGTCCTTAAAGGAAATCAAAGAAGAGGTATTATCAAAGAAATCAACTATAATACATCACAGAGTTCTAATATATATTCTTATAATAATTCAGCTTATACATTAGAATCAAAAAGAAACAATGATGTCAAAAATTTTACAATTAACTTAAGAAGTTCACTCGCTATAAACTACTCAATTAGTAAAAAAGTTGACTTTAGTTTAAAAATAAATTACACACATAGTAAATTTGTTTTAAATAACATTCGAAACACAAATAATATTAGTAGTTCTCCTTATTCTTACAATTATCCAAATAACATTCCTTTCTTTACAACTAAAGAAGATCAAATTCCTTATAATTTATTAGAGTATAATTTTAATTTTAAAATATATACTTCAAAATTTATTGCTCCTGTTGGAAACTATTTCTTATTTGGGATTGGCTATAGTCAAGTTTCTTCTAAATATAATGTTTCTTATATTTACAATAATACATCCTCTAACTACAATAATAA
>WFNC01000419.1 GCA_015488785.1 Flavobacteriales bacterium
GTTATTTTTGTTTTATTTTTTTGCGTGAGGGATAGGAACGGCATCCTTTTCTTCTTTTTTTTAGAAGAAAAGATATAGTGGATAGCCCGACTTTATTTTAGTTTTTTACTAAAATAAAGTCACGCCCAAATTATCATAATGATTAAATACTTGGCTCAGTACCAAACTAAAAATTACCGAATTATAAAAACTATTTGAAGCTTTCAATTCGAGTCATAAATCTTTTAAGTTCTTCTTTTACTTTAGGAGCTAAGACAAATAGACCAATCATATTTGGCACTAGCATTGCAAAAATCATAGCATCGGAGAATTGAAGAACCGAATCAAGTTTTGATGCAGAACCAACGATTACGAATAAACAAAATAACCCTTTGTAGATATATTCAACTTTTCGGCTTCTTCCAAATAGGAAAGACCACGCTTGGTAACCATAGTAAGACCAAGATATCATAGATGAAAATGCGAATAAAACAACGGCTAATGTAAGTACGTATGGAAACCATGAAAATGTACTAGCAAATGCTCTAGAGGTTACTTCTACACCTTCTTTTACTTCTTGACCATAGGTCATAATGTTTCCGTCTCCGTTAGAAATAACCAAGACTAAAGCGGTCATTGTACAAACCAATACAGTGTCAATAAAAGGTTCTAATAAAGCAACTAAACCTTCGCTTGCTGCATATTTTGTTTTTACTGCTGCGTGAGCTATAGAAGCCGATCCAATTCCCGCTTCGTTAGAGAATGCAGCTCTTTTGAATCCTTGAATTAAAACGCCTATTGCTCCCCCTATAATTCCTACTCCTGTAAATGCTCCTGCTAGTATTTCACCAAAAGCACTTGGTATTAAATCGTAATTGATAACTAGAATTGCCAAAGCTGCGGCTACATATATTCCAACCATAAATGGGACAATCTTGTCGGTTACTTTTGCTATTTTTTGAATTCCTCCAATGATTACAATTCCAACTAAAATAGCCATTACAATTCCAAACAACCAACCGTTTCCGTGTAAGAAACTAGTTTCGCCACCAGTGATGGATTCTACCATTGAGAATGCTTGATTGGCTTGAAACATATTTCCGCCTCCAAAAGAACCGCCAATTGCCATTATGGCAAATACAACTGCTAAGACTTTTCCTATATTAGTCCATCCTTTTTCGTGGAAACCTTTTTTAAGGTAATACATTGGTCCTCCAAATACTTTTCCGTCTTCGTCAATTTCTCTATATTTTACACCTAAAGTACATTCGGCAAATTTAGAAGCCATACCAATAAGACCGGCAACAATCATCCAAAAGGTAGCTCCAGGTCCACCAATAGAAACTGCAACTGCAACTCCTGCAATATTTCCTAGTCCAACTGTTGCAGAAAGTGCGGCTGTTAATGCTTGAAAGTGAGTAACTTCTCCATGGTGGTCACCTTCTATTCTGATGGTGTCCATATTGTCTCCGTCGTCTTCTAAAAAAACGGTATCGGAAACTTCTACGTGTCCGCCTTCTTCTATATCGTCATATTTTCCTTGCACAATTCGAAGTGCGGTAGAGAACCCTTTTATGTTTATAAATTTGAAATAAACTGTAAAGTAAACAGCTCCAAGTACCAAAACGATCAGTACCCAAGGAATTTTAACGGATTCTGAAAATGGAATGGTATAGAAAATTAAATTGACAAACCAACCTGTATAATCTCCAAATACTTTATCGATTTTTTCGTCAAATCCTTGTTCTTGCGCTTTTGTTAAGAATGGTGTTAGTAATGAGAGTAATAAAAATAATTTTTTCATTTGTTTGTTTTAATATGGATATTCTATGATTTTAGAATAAAAGGGCTGAATGTTAATCTTAAAGCCATACAAAAATAGAAAAATCCTGTTATCCTGCAAGTTTTTTGAGAAGAGGTTCTTTTTTTGTTTGAAAATAGTTTTTTATGATAGGTCTTGAAAGAATGTTTTTGTTGGTGAGAATTAGCCTTTTTGGGAATGAAATTATTTTGAACCAATTTTTAATATAAATATCATCACTACTCAAAAAATAAATTATCTTTGTTAAACCATGAAGCATTCGGTAATTTTAAATCAAGATCAATTTGAATTGACTATCAATCGTCTTTGTTTTCAGTTAATTGAAAACCATAATGATTTTTCAAATTCTGCGATTATAGGACTACAACCTAGAGGAATATTTTTAGCCAATCGATTACAAAAAAAACTTTTAGAGTTGTCTGGAGTTTTACCACTTACAGGAGCTTTAGATATTACGTTTTTTAGAGACGATTTTAGAAGAAAAAGCCATCCGCTTATTCCAAGTGTAACCAATTTAGATTTTTCGATAGAAAACAAAAGAATTATTTTGGTAGATGATGTATTGTTTACCGGAAGAACTGTTAGAGCAGGAATGGAAGCAGCATTGAGTTATGGAAGACCTTCTCAAATAGAATTAATGACGTTTATAGACAGAAGGTTTAGCAGAAACTTACCAATCGCTCCGAATTATATTGGAAAATCAATAGATTCGATAGAAACTGAGCGAGTAGAAGTGCAATGGAAAGAGACAGATAAAGAAGATAAAGTTATTTTATACAACAAAGATGAAAGACCTTAGTGTAAATCATTTATTAGGAATTAAGCAGTTAACAGAAAACGATATTAAGTTGATTTTTGAAACTGCGGATAGTTTCAAAAAAATAATAAATCGTCCCATTAAAAAAGTGCCGACGTTAAGGGACATTACCATTGCCAATCTTTTTTTCGAAAACTCGACTAGAACACGTCTTTCTTTTGAATTGGCAGAAAAAAGACTTTCGGCAGATGTGGTTAATTTTTCGGCAGCTTCGAGTAGTGTCAAAAAAGGAGAATCTCTAATTGATACCGTTAATAATATTTTGGCGATGAAAGTTGACATGGTCGTTATGCGTCATCCAAATCCTGGGGCACATCTGTTTTTATCGAAACACATTGATGCTAAGATTATAAATGCAGGTGATGGTACACATGAACATCCAACTCAAGCGTTACTTGATTGCTATTCGATAAGAGAAAAGTTAGGTTCTGTATCTGGTAAAAAGGTTGTAATTGTTGGAGATATAAAACATTCGAGGGTAGCGCTTTCTAATATTTATGCGTTACAAAAATTAGGAGCCGAAGTTATGGTTTGTGGTCCTGCAACGTTGATTCCAAAATTTATTGAAGAATTAGGAGTTAAAGTAGAGCATGATTTAATAAAAGCTTTGAAATGGTGCGATGTAGCGAATATGCTCAGAATACAATTAGAAAGGCAGGATGTAAATTATTTTCCTACTTCGAGAGAGTATGTTATGCAATATGGATTGACCAAAGAAATTTTGGAAGGTTTAGAGAAAGAAATAGTGGTGATGCATCCAGGACCTATTAATAGAGGTGTTGAAATATCAAGCGATGTGGCTGATTCTAAACAATCTATTATTCTTAATCAAGTTGAGAATGGTGTTGCTATAAGAATGGCCGTGATCTATTTACTTGCTTCTAAAATTGGTAGAGATTAGAGTTTGAATCTTTTTTTAATTCTTTTTTGTGAAGTATGTTTTTCTCTAATTTCTAAAGAATCTACAGGTTTTAGCGTGAGTATTAATTGAGTTTTTCGTAAAAAAAGCAAAGTTTTTTTTTGTTTAGTGCTTTAACAATGCCGAATTCAAGATTCAAAAATAACATTGTACATAATACGTTGTACATTTTACAAAAAAAACAGTGTATTAAACTTTAGTTTATTTCCAAATTAGAAGACCCCATACAAAACTCGTTAGAACTTTCTTTTAATTGAACATCCACATCAAAACTGGTTTTTCAGTTTCTGATAGTTTTTTGTCCACTCTTCTTAAATAATCATCGGATATAGTAGGACAACCCCAACTTTCAATGATCTCTTCAGGATAAACTTCGTAGTTTTCTAAATCAGAAAAAGAATGAAGAACTATTACTCTGTCAAAGGCATTGTTATTTGTTGCTTCTAAACCATGAAGTTTATAATTAACTTTAATACCAAAGCTACTGACTCCTCTTTTTCCAATTTTATATTTTCCCAAAGAAGAACAATAAGAGCTTGGCTGATTTGTAAAATAAGGTAGCTCTGTTCCTTCTGGAAGATCTATGTTTGCACAACTCCCGTGACAACACAAACCTTCGTCAATAATTTTACTTGTAGCAAAATCCCAAACAAAAAAACGATACTTTCCAGAATGAATGCTCATATCGATTAAAATACAATAAGTCGTATCAAACTGATTCTCTTTACAGAATTTTAATGCCTCAATTGATTTGATTTCTAACCGTTCTTGTCGTTCTGCTTCTTTATTTTCTGTGTCTTTAATCGCGTTTGTACCGCAAGATGCAATTAGAAAAAGTAGTGATATAAAAATTCCCATTAGTTTTGTTTCTAATGGGAATACAGTTTGTTTAAAATGGTACATTATTATTTAATAAAAAATGAATTTAATCTTCAATAGCAATAACGCCTAAAATTTCAGGAGCCACTGATTTTAATGCTTCTTCTAGTCCGGCTTTAAGCGTCATAGGACTCATAGAACATCCTTTGCAAGCTCCGATTAAACGAACTTTTACCATGTTTTCATTTGTTATTTCGACCAATTCCATATCGCCTCCATCACTTATTAAATAAGGTCTAAGGTTTTCTATAGCAGTGTTTACTTTGTGAGTTAATTCTTCCATAAAATTTAAGTTGAGCAAGCAGCTTTTTCGTTTTGAACTTCAACAATTTTTGTAGGGTCAATATTGTTATTTCTCCATTCTACTTGTTGTACCACATTTTTAGCCATTTCTTTAAGTGCTAGCGCAACAGGTGTAGTATCTTGTAATACAGCAGGTCTTCCAACATCTCCGCTTTCTCTCACACTTTGAACCAATGGAATTTGTCCTAATAATGGAACTTCTAATTGAGCAGCCAAATCTTTAGCTCCTTCTTTA
>WFNC01000420.1 GCA_015488785.1 Flavobacteriales bacterium
AAGAAGTTGTGTGTTTTTTTAGTCCATTACTAATTTTACACGCTACGTTACCATTTATTAAAAAACGAAAAACAAATCGAGTATAATATTAATTAAAAACAAATTCAAAATCAAAAAAATTATGAAAAGAACAATTATTTTAATCGCATTAACTTTTTTATTCACAACCAATTCTTTTGCACAAAAAAAATATTTTGCTGAAGTTTATGTAGTTAATGGTGTAGAAGCATATATTCTAAATGAACCTGTTCGACCTTATGAAATTGTGTATGGAAAAGGGCAAGGAATTAATTGGTCAAGTGCAATCACTGGTGGTCTAATAAATAGTAGTATTTCAACAAAAGTTGGAAAGTTTATTAAAAGTGTTGTTAAAAAAGCAGAAAAAGATGGAAAAACAATTGATGCAATAATTTATACAAGTGGAAAGAATGTAACAGCAGTTAAATTTACAGACGAACCAACGGAAGAAACTAAACAAAAAGCAAAAGTTCATAGATTAAATGGAATACCAACTTATGTAATGTGCGAACCTTACAAAGAATTTAGAGTTACCAAAAGTAAAAAAGGTGGAATTAAATGGAAATCCGCAATAACTGGTGGTTTAATTAATAATAGTATTGAACAAGATTTAATGAAATTTGCGAAAAAGTTCAAAAAAATGTATAGTAAACAACAAATTGATGCTCTATATTACACAAGTGGAAAATCTTGTGACGGAATTGTTTTCGAAAAGTAAAATTATAACAGAATTATTATCTGAATGATTTACTGTTAAAAAATGAAATTTTGACGGAAACAAAATGTAAAAAAACAAATGGTAACAACGTATACAGTAATTGCGGTTTTGTGCTTAACTCAAAATTTTGTACTTTTACAAAGTTAAGTGTTTAACCCAAAGTTTCGGCATTTAAAATCCGCAACTACGGTTATACCAACGTTGTACACAAGCAATGAAACCAGCCGCACAAACAGCACATTTGGTTTTTTTGCCGAAACATAAGCCAACACAAAAAAAACCAAAAGAGCTGTTTTTTGCCAACGCTTAGAACAAAATAAAACAAGAAAAAAAGAATGCTAAATAAAATTGTAATTATAAACTCTGAACTATACGCCAAAGCAAGTATTCATATCGGAGAAAGTTCAAGTATTCAAATTACAGCCGAAAATAATGTTGGAAAAAGTTCTTTCATTAACGCACTTAACTTCTTATACATAACAGATAGAGACCAAATGCGATTTGAAGATGACAGAAAACTATCTGACTCAATGAAACACTATTTTGACGGAACAAGTCTTCATAGTTTTATTATTTTTGAAATACTAAAGAATGGCTACTACTCTATTCTAGTAAAAGCAACACCAGAAAACACAATAGAATATTATAAAATTACAGGAGAATATGATGAATCTTGTTTTGTAGAAACTAACAATGGGAAATTTAAAGCAAGAAGATGGAATGATGTTCTTCAATTGCTTACGCTCAAAAATCCGACTGATATTCCAATTAAACTATCAAATGAAGAATTATATAATTTAGTTTACAATTCTGACAAAAATAAAAACCCAGTTGTTTGGCTTAAAAAATCTGTAAAAAGAAACGGTAGAAAATCATTTTCAAATAGTTTTACGGACATTTATAGACACTTAATTAGAACAAGTGATATAAATGAAAAGTCATTTAAAAATGCTCTTTTAGTAGCAGATGGACAACAACACATTCCCTTAAATGTTCTTTCAAGCACTAGCTTTGAAAAAATAGAAGAGTTTGAAAAAAAGAAAACACACCTTCAGCATTTAATTTCGATTAAACCAAATTTTCAAAAGTTAAAACTACTTAATGACGAGTTCATAAGTCAAGAAGCAATTCTAGGTAAATTAAAAAATACTTTTCTTAAAAAGTTTAATAAAGTTGAGCAAGATTTGTCTGATAAAATAAATGACAATAGCGAACTTTCTATATCTATCAGAACTTTACAAACCAAAATAGATGTTACCTTAACTAAAGAACGAGACGAATTAATAAGTACGAAAACTACAATAGGAAATAACACTACAGCTCTAATAAACACTAACAAAGAGATATTTAAAGAATTAGATGAGTTAAAAGAATACGAACCAAAGTCAGATAATTTACTTTATCAAGGTTTCAAAAATAATTTAAAAGATGAAGAAAAGAAACATACAGAGTTGGTTTCAAAACTAAGTCAATTGGAACGCAGTAAATTTACTGAAAGAGAAATTCTAGATGCAATTAAAAAACTAAAAACTGATATTGAGAAAAAAGGAAATGCAATTAAACGTTTTGATAATTTACTTTATCAAAACATTTCTAAAGACGAGCAAACGATTAAAAAGGTTTATACTTTTTTAAATCGAGATTTAGCAGAACTTGATAAATCAAAAATTGTACAAGAAATTACAAAGTCTGATTTTCCTTTACAGTTTTTTGATGGATTAATTGATGTTTCAGGTATTGAAATAGAAAATGAGCTTCCTACTATTAAAAAACTTCAAGATGAACTTTTAGTTAGAGAAAAAGAACTTATAGAGAAGAATTCTCAATTACAGATTACACAAAATAGAAAAGGTGTAGAAAAGGAAATTCAAACATTAAGTAATTCGATTAAAACTAATTCTGAATTCATAAAAAGGATTGAGAAAAAACCAGAATTGAAACTTAAAATTGAAAGTAATGAAAAAGAAATTGAAGTCCTTGAAAAAGATTTAACAAACAATGCTCAAAAAATCATAGATAAAGATTTAGAGATAAAAAAAACAAAAACAGCTTTATCAGTAAAAACAAACGAAAGAAAAAAACACAAAGAGGATTTAAACACATTTAAAAAGCAATACCAAGAAATTATAGATTCAACAGATATTTATGAAATTGAAGAGATTTTAGATACTGATTTTGAAAAAATATCTGATGATTTTCAATCAAGATATAAAAAATTTCTTCGCATAAAAGAAAATAGGAATAATCTTAAAAATGACCTACACAACGTATTAAAAATGGATGTGCAAGACATCAAATCATTTATTCGTGATGTTGATGAAGAAATTGTAAACATTCCTCAAACTGAAAAAGTTATAAATAGCCTTTTAGATACTCTTTCACACGAAATTGGGAGTCCAACACATTCTTTTATTACACAGTACAATGATTTTAAAACTTTTGTTTCAAGAAGTTACAATCAAAGGTTGGCAGAATATCCAATTTCTAATATTCAGAGTGTTAAAGTGAAAATTGATGACAACACAGATTTAATTGAAGATTTAGAGAAAATATCTAAATTGAAATTTTCGGATGGTTTAGATTTTGACAATGCTAATTCAGAATCAAAAGAAGCATTACACAGGCAATTAACGAACAGTAACGGAAAAGCTATTAACATTGTCGATTTGTTTAAAATTAATGTCGAAATAATTAAAGTTACAGGTAAAACAGAAACAATAGACCTTTCTAAGCAAGTACAATCAAGAGGAACTAATATAGTTTTAAAATTATATTTATTCTTAAACATAATAAAAGAGTTAGTACATAACAATAATGAAAATCGCACTATAATTTATGTAGATGAACTTGATGCAATTGGTCAAAAAAACGTCAAGCATTTAATTCAATTTTGCAAAATAAATTATTTTGTACCCATTTTTGCTGCACCTAGGAAAGTTGAAGGAATTGAAAAATATTATTTATTAAAAGAACCACAAACCGATTCAAAAAATAAGAGAAAAAAGATTTCATTTGGTGAGCTTCAATCGTTTCCAGTAATTTACCGAGATGCAGAATAAGACTTTTTATAATTTCATATTAAAATTACTAAAGGAAGAAAAAATTAATGCTTCTTCTGTTAGTCCATCTATTAAAAAAAGTGGTGACTTTAAAACTTTGCTTAATGGTAATTTCATTTCCTATTCTCAAGCAGTTTCAGGTGGTGGAAGTTATCTTATAAATAACAAAGAAAACTTGCAATTATATTTCAAGAGCAAATTCCCTAAAGAACTTCAAGATAGTTATTCTGCTGTTGGAAATATTGGAACATACAGAAACACAAAAACAGGTAAAAGAAAAAGTCAGAATGTAGTGTTAGTAAGAGGGTTTAAAAACGTAAAGATAAATTCCGAAATTGTAGATTTAGAAAAATTTACAAATTTATTTGGTACTTTTTCTGCTCAAGTCTACAAACTAGAAACTAATAAAATTTGTATTGTAGAAAATTTGGATTCTTTTCTATTATCTGAAAAGGTAATTGATAAAGATTATGTATTTATTCATACTTATGGAGGTTTAGGAAAATCCGTTTTAAACAAATTTATAGCTAAAGAAGTACTGATTTTCCCTGATTACGACTACAAAGGATTACAAAACTATTTAATGGTCAAGAAGGTCTTTCCAAATGCAGAGATATTTATTCCAAAAGACTATGAAAAACTTTTTAAAACATTTTCGAGAACAATTAAAACAAAACAAGGAAGAGAGCAAAACCCAAGTAAAGAAGTAAAAGAATCAATTGACGAAAATGTTGTAAAGGTTAGAACAGACATTTACAAAAGCAAACGATTTTTAGAACAACAAGCATTATTTGTAAAACATCAAGATGATTAAGCTATCAGGTAAACATATATTAAAATTTCTACAAATTCATTATGAATTTGTACAAGATGCCTTTAACTGTAGTAAGCCAGATTTTATTATAGATAGTGATATCCTTGAAAAATTAATTGAAGAATATAATATTAGTAATGACCCGAAAATTTCAATATCAAAGCTAATTGATGTGAAATTTTGCAGGCAACTTCCAACTAAAGACTATAAATTAGATACTCACTACACTTCATTTCTGCAATTTATTTTTGATGACTTCACACTTGATTTACCTCAAACTTTAAAAGAAAGGTACAGGACTGTTTTTGAACTATTTACAGCATTAAAAACAGAATTAAAAGCAAATAAAATAATTGTTTTAATTCAAAATATTATTAGTGTAATTGATGTGTTCTTAAACGACATTCATAGACAAACACAACGGTTATTAAGCGATACTGAATCATTGAAAGTAAATGCAAATGAATATTCTGATTTATCAAAGAGGTTAGAAAAAGCAGTTTTTTGGATTGATGAATATATTGAACCATTAAATAAAATTTTAGAAAAAGGACATCCCGAATCCTTTTATTCAGCTTTAGTAGAAATACAAAAATATACTAGTGAAAAACAATATATTGCCGATAGCTTTAAATTAAAGAGAGAATATAAAAAGCTTTATGGCTCTGTAATTTATGCTCGTACTGAATTAGACCACAATTTACAAAAACTAACAAGAGAACTAAGACCGTTATTAGACAGAATCAAAAGCGATTCAATCATTTTAAGTGGCTTTTATCATTTTGTTGAAAATGTAGATTACCCTGAAAAATATATCATTCCAATACCAAGTACAATAAAGAAGACAAAAGGAAGTGCTATCTTTAAAGAGTTTCATAGTGAAGCTGAATTTTTTGTAGACCAATTTAACTACAAGACTTCTGATGTTTATTATGAAGAACAGATTGAAGAACAAGAATGGCTTCCAGATTCTACATACTTCAAAGAGCAGTTATTGAAAGAAGATAAAGTTGATAATTTTTATTTGTGGTGTTTTGATGCTTTGAAAAAGCATACTGATGAAATTACATTATCAAAATATTTTTCGATAACCAATCTTTTATTAGAAGAAGATTTGGTGGCTGAATACAAAGAGGATGAAAGAATAACAATAGAATTAAAAGACGCTTCTATAAAAATACCTAAAGTGAGAGTTTATGAGAGAGTATCCAAGTGAACATAATAAAATAGTTAGTGAATTGTTAGACGGTAAATTCATAATTTCACCAAGTCCATTGTTTTATACAATACAGGAACTTGAAGATGATTACACAGAGTTTTTTATAAAATCTTTTAACTTTAAATTGAATATTGAAGCTGAATTTACATATTTATCGTCTAATGAAGTAACCGAAAAAAGAACTCGTGATTTCACTTTATTCTTGGCAATATTGTCGAGAGAATTAGATTATTCAGGCAAAAACTTTAGGGATAAAATAGAGTTGGGTTCTTTTGATATTGACGAAACAGAAGAACTATTACGACAATCAAGTAAATGGGAGATTTTAGAAAAAACTACAGTTTCCGATTTTGAAAAATTTATTAAGACTTGGAGAAGTAAAAATTTAATGATTATTGACGGGAATAAATTTAAGTTTACAAAAGCCGTCAAGCTATTTTTCTCTTTTGCAATGGAAATTGCTGAAGAAAAACTAAAAGAAAAAACAGATGAAGAAAAAGCCAACGCATAAAGCCATACACATTTGCAATTCGCACCAGCCAACGACTAAAGCCAAAATTGCAAAAGAGTATGTCTTTTCCAACGCTAGCAACTAACGGAAAGAAAGCCAGTGTACAACAATGTATATAAATCATTGGGCAACAAGTGATTAAACCAAAGTTGGTGCTTTTTAAATAAAGATAGAGATAAATTGAAAATGAAGTACTTATAAATGCCCAACGTTTCATATACTAAACGTTCTAAGCCATTAAAAAATCAAAACTAACGGTTTAAAAAAGCGAAAAATATTTCGCGGAAAAAAAATATAGATGAATGCGAAGCATTCGATTTTTTTCT
>WFNC01000421.1 GCA_015488785.1 Flavobacteriales bacterium
AAAACATATATGCAGCAGCTAATATTTCAACAAATAAAATAGTGTTTGTCGATCCCGATTATTTTGTAATTGACGAAAGAAAAGGTCAAAAATTAGAAAATGCAGAAAAAAAGAAATATAATTTTTATAAACAAGTAGAAATGGTTGCACAAAAAGCTGAGGTTGATTATGAAATACTATCTCCAAAAGTTTTTGAAACAACAGACGTCGATAAATATAATGATCTAGCTACAATTAATGATTGGGTTAGCGAAAAAATAAAACATATAGAAATAAATGACAACTGGAATTTTGTAGCATCTGAAACGGAATATTTAACAATTTTAAAAGAAAAATACAATACAAGTACTTTTGTATATACTGGAGTTTTACAATATAAAGAAAAAAGAGCCGATTTTTGGACTATGGTAGATGCTATTCAAATTCCTCCATATGCAATATATTTAATGATAAAATCTAGACATTCAACTCACTATTATACTTTATGGTGTGATATAAATGAAGGTGAATTGAAATTAGAAAATATAATTTCATTAAAAAACAAATCTACAGAAGGAATCATTAACTCTTTGATGTATGACATGTTAATTAAAATAAAAAAATAATATGAAAAATTTAATCACTATAATTATCTTATTAACCTACTGCTACGCACAAGCCCAAGTTCCTGGTTATTTAGGTAAACGATTTTCAATTGAAGGAAACTTAAATGTACTTCCAAGATTTACAGAGAGATTATTAAATAATTATTCTAGGAAGACAATCGAAGTGAAAGAATATACATCATCAAGTGGAGGAGTTTATTATGAATATAATTCAAAAATTAAACATATTTATAAATACAGATCGATTTCATTGAACTTAAAGACTATTCTTAGATTTAATTATGTATTGACGCGAAAAATTGAAGCTTCATTAAATTTAACATATCTAAAAAATAGTCTTGTTCTTTCACCTAAATATGAAGAATTGATGTTTGATACTCAGAAAGATAAAATACCTTATCGGGCATTTGAATATGACTTAAATTTTAGATTCTATCGAAAAAATGTTATAGCTCCAATGGGGAAGTATTTTATACTAGGAATGGGCATTTCTCATATTTCATCGAGAGAAATTCTAGAAATAAATTACATTGCTAATAATAGTATTTATAAAACTAGAGCAAAAAAAGAAAAAGTAACGTTTCTTAAATATAATTTAGGATATGGGAGTAAACGTTTATTAAAAAACAATATTTATTTCATGTATGAAGCTCAAATGTCTTTTTATAAGACTAGAAGCTTAAGAAAAAAAAGAATTAATACACCAGCTGATTTAGATGTTCTATTTAAACGAGAGGTAGGAAGACATATCTCTTATGATAATTTCCTTAACTTAAATATTGGTATCGGAATAATTCTTTAACTTTACAGCATGCAAATAGACAACATCAATTTTGAGAATAGAAAAGTAATTATTAGAGTAGATTTTAATGTTCCTTTGAACAAAGATTTAAAGGTTACGGATGATACGCGTATAAAAGCTGCTATTCCAACTATAAATAAAGTAATTGCTGACGGAGGAACGGCGATATTAATTTCTCATTTGGGAAGACCTAAGGGAAAAGAAGAAAAGTATTCTTTAAAAAATATTGTTTCCGAAATTGAAAAAAACTTAGGGCAATCGATTACTTTTGTAAATGATTGTATTGGTGATGTGGTAAAAGAATCCATCGCCAAAAGCGAAAAAGGAAGTGTTATCCTGCTTGAAAATTTAAGATTTTATGCGGAGGAGAAAGCTGGTGATGTAGATTTCGCTAAAAAGCTAAGCGAATTAGCTGATTTTTATATTAATGATGCTTTTGGAACTGCTCATAGAGCGCATGCTTCGACTTCGGTTATTGCTCAGTTTTTTCCGAATGATAAATGTTTTGGTTATTTGATTGAAAAAGAAATTATAAGCGTAAATAAAGTATTGAACAGTACTGAAAAACCATTGACCGCAATAGTTGGAGGAGCTAAAGTTTCTTCTAAAATTACGATTATAGAAAAATTAATCGACAAGGTTGATAACTTGATTATTGGTGGTGGAATGGCTTATACGTTTGTAAAAGCTCAAGGCGGAAAAATTGGAAACTCTTTGGTTGAGGATGATTATTTGGAATTGGCTTTAAAAATAATGGCTAAAGCTAAGGCTAATCATGTTAATTTTCTTTTGCCTATCGATACTATTATTGCCGATGATTTTAGTAATGATGCAAATACTAAGGTTGTAAATATCGCTGAAATTCCTGATGGATGGATGGGATTGGATATTGGAGAAAAATCGAGTGAATTGTTTAAAGAAACCATCTTGAATTCTAAACTAATTCTTTGGAATGGTCCTATGGGAGTTTTTGAAATGGAGGCTTTTCAGAAAGGAACTGTTGATGTTGCTAAAACGTTGGCTGTTGCTACTGAGAATGGAGCTTTTAGTTTAGTCGGTGGAGGTGACAGTGTTGCTGCAATTAACAAATTTAATTTGAATAGCAAAATTAGCCATGTAAGTACTGGAGGTGGCGCTATGCTCGAATATTTGGAAGGTAAACAGTTGCCTGGTATTGCTGCTATTTTGAACTAGTCGTAATACCAATTAGATATTGAAATGCACCAAATAAATAATTTTATTATCACATATACTTCTTCAAATAAAACTACCATAGCTAAGGCTATGTTAATTTTTTTTTCATCGTCTATGTAAAAA
>WFNC01000422.1 GCA_015488785.1 Flavobacteriales bacterium
CATTAATAGCACCTCCAAAAAGCAATAATTTTTCGGTAAGTGTGGTTTTTCCAGCATCAGGATGCGATATGATACCAAAGGTTCTTCGGCGTTGTAGTTCTTCTATAAAAGTCATTTGTAAGTTCCTTTATTCGATTAAATCGGAAAGATTATAGTTCGAATTCAATTCTATTTTAAATTAATAATTTTTGTTTTCTGGATGATTATCCATAAATTCCATTGCTTTATTTACCATATCTTTACTGCCACAGAAAAAAGGTACACGTTGGTGTAATTCGGTTGGTTGAATATCCATAATTCGTTGGTAGCCATCGGTTGCTTTTCCGCCGGATTGTTCGGCTAAAAATGCCATTGGATTACATTCGTATAATAATCGCAATTTCCCTTTCGGGTTTTTGGAGCTTGTTGGATAGATATAAATACCTCCTTTTATCATATTTCTATGGAAATCGGATACTAAAGAACCGATATATCGAGAAGTGTAATTTTTACCTTCTTCTACTTCTTTTTGAATAAATTTAAGATAATCTTTTACACCTTGCGGGAAATGCACATAATTAGCTTCGTTAATAGAATAAATTTTTCCCATTTCAGGATGTTGCATTTTAGGATGCGACAGATAATAGGTTCCGATTGCAGGATTTAAAGTAAAGCCGTTAACACCGGAACCGGTTGTGTAAACAAGCATTGTAGAAGTTCCGTAAACTACATATCCGGCAGCAACTTGTTTATTTCCGGGTTGTAAAAAATCTTCAATAGTAACAGGTTGTCCTTTTGGTGTAATGCGTTCATAAACCGAAAAAATGGTTCCAACAGAAACGTTAACATCTATATTTGAGGAACCATCTAACGGATCCATTAACAGAATATATTTGTTGTCATTTGCTTTATTTCCACCTTCAATTACAATGTATTCATCTTCTTCTTCGCTGGCAATTCCGCAAACAATTTCACGATTAATTAAGGTTTGTTTAAACTTTTCGTTAGCATAAACATCTAGTTTTTGTTGTTGTTCGCCTTGAATGTTTGTTTCTCCTGCAGCACCAATAATATTTACTAATCCAGCTTTGTTTACCTCGTGATTTACTACTTTAGCAGCTAGTCTAATAGCATTTAGAAGCCTAGTTAATTCACCTGATGAACCTTGAAATTCAATTTGTTTATTGATAATAAATTCACCAAGTGTTGTATTTTTTTTCATTTTTATTAGAAATTAAAGTGCAAATATCGTTAAATTTGCGGAATAAATAGAAAAATTATTACATTGGATTTTACAATTAGAGACATACAAAAAAAGGATATAAATTCCGTAATGGGATTATTAGAAGCTTATTGGTCTTTTGAAAATGTTAAAGGATCTTATTATAATGATTTTGATCTGATGAAAGAAATTTTGTCAGAAGATAAATATGTAAAATTATATGTAGCTGAGATTGAAGAGGAGTTGGTTGGTTTCGTTCTTTTTAATCAGTCTTTTGACCTAAAAGGAAGATCTATTTTTATTGAAAATTCTTTTGTTTATGAAAAATTTAGAGGTAACGGCATTGGAATTAGTTTATTCTCTAGAGTGTTAGAATATGCGCTAAAATATAATATTAAAAAAATCAAATGGCCAGTATCAGATAAGGATTCTCAGTATTTACCACTTTATAAGGAGTTTGGAGCAAATCTAATTTCAGACAAAGTAACGTATGAACTTTCTAAAAATGAATTAATACGACTTTCTAAAAATAAAATTGACTTTAATTCTGATTTATTTAAAATAAGACCGATAACCAATCGAGATTTACCTGAAATTAAATATTTTATTGAGGAAGAGAGGCTTAAAACAGAGGATGCGTTTTCTGTTGATATTTATGATTTAATGAAATATGGACTTGGTGAAAATCAGTTATTTAAAATGTTATTGGTAGAAGTTGATGAACAAATAGTTGGATTAATGACCTATTTTGATTATTTTTCGGCATTCTATGGTAAATCCTCACATATTCAGTGTACTTTTATAAAAAAAGATTATAAAACTATAGGTATTGATAAAATTTTATAGAGGTGTAAACTTATTTACTTATATTTGTTGGGAAAAATATTGAATCATGGAAATTTTTAAAAGCGAAAGTATTGTAGATTTTTTTGATACATTTCAAACGGATTATGATTGTCTGAACTATTTAGCTCAGAAGAAA
>WFNC01000423.1 GCA_015488785.1 Flavobacteriales bacterium
GTGATATTTTTAAATTAATTTTTGCAATCGAATATGGAGATGAAAAGAACGAAATGGATAAGAAGTTCAGAACAAATTTTATGGAAATAGCCAAAGAAATCACATCATATAATCTTCCTATTTATGACATAAAAGAGAAACTGCCATTTGACGGAAAAGAATCAATTGGTGAATAAAAGCAAAAACTACACACAACAATGTATATAAAAAATAAGCGAGACAGTAGTAGTATCAAGGTTTGTAGCCCGTTTAAACTATCTTGTAAGCAGAAATATTATTGCTTCGGAATCGCTTACTTTTCATATACTCACCGTTGTAGCTCATTTAAAAAAAGAATACAGCTCAAAAACTTGAATTATTGAGCCGTATTAACTATCTTTGTGAGCTAAATAGATATTATGGAAATAGAAAACTTAGTATTAGAATTTTTAAAACAAAACTCTGGGACTTCTTCTGAAAAAATTCGACAAGGAATATCAGATAAAAAAAGTATTGCCACAATAAAAAGAGTTTTATCCAAACTTGTGGCAAAGAATTTAATATTGTCATCAGGAAAAGGAAAAGCGACAAGATATAAACTATCACCATATTATAATCTATTTCGCGAGATTGATATTCAAGATTATTACGAAAAAGAGATAGACGAAAGAACAATAATTGAGAATTTCAATTTTTCATTATTAACGGAAATTTTTCCTGCAACAAAATTATTCACAGAAGATGAATTAAATCTGTTAATCGATTTACAAAATAAGTTTGAGAAAAACATATCCGAATTAAGTGAATTTGAAATAAAAAAAGAATTTGAACGGTTAGCTATTGATTTAAGCTGGAAATCTTCACAAATAGAAGGAAACACCTATTCGTTACTGGAAACAGAACGGCTTTTAAAAGAAAAGGAGACTGCGGCAGGAAAATCAAAAGAAGATGCTGTAATGTTGCTTAATCATAAGGAAGCTATTGATTTTATAATTGAAAATCCAGATTATTTATTTCCTCTATCTGTATCTAAAATTGAAGATATTCATAGTATCTTAACAAAAGAACTTGCTGTTGACAGAAACATAAGAAAAAGAAGAGTTGGTATTTCAGGCACCAACTATCGACCAATAGACAATGAATTTCAAATAAAAGAAGCATTATCCTTAACTTGTGATTTAATAAATAAAAAAGAAAATGTTTTTGAGCAAGCATTTCTTGCACTTATTCTGATCTCGTACATTCAACCATTTGTTGATGGTAATAAAAGAACAGCAAGAATTGTAAGTAATGCAATATTGATAAATCATAAATATTGTCCTATCTCATTTAGAACAGTCGATAGTGTTGATTACAAGAAAGCTATGTTATTGTTCTATGAACAGAATAATATCACAATTTTTAAAAGAATATTTGTTGAACAATATGAATTTGCAGTGAAAACATATTTTTAGAAGAAAGAAAAACGAGCTACAAAATCCCAAACTACGCATAGCCCAATCCGTTAGGCAGTACCTAAATACAGCAAGCGACCAAGAAAATCCCTAAACTAAACATATTACAATACTTTGAGGAATTTTAATTGCCTTTGCAGTAAATATTGGAAATAATTATATGAAAAAGATTTTAAGAGAAAGATTACTTAACAAACTTCTTGTTCTAAAAGATAAAAACTTCATAAAGGTTGTTACGGGTGTTCGTCGTGCAGGGAAATCGACTTTACTTATACAATTTCAAGAATTATTAAAGAAAAAAAATCCAAATGTGTCGCTTATTTCCATAAATATAGATTTACCCGAATTCCACTTTCTTGCCGAGAAAAATTGGAAAGAAATTTACGATTATATCCAATCATTATTACAAGAAAATGAAACAAATTATGTTTTCATAGATGAAGTTCAAAACATTCCTGAATTTGAAAAACTGCTTGAAGGGTTATACGTTACTTCAAATATAGATTTATATGTTACAGGTTCTAACGCTTACCTTTTATCAAGTAAATTGGCAACCCTACTTCTTACAGGCAGGGCATATGAAATAAACGTTTTACCATTCTCATTTGCCGAATATTTGGAATTTACCGGAAAAACAACAAATCCCGACCGTGCTATTGCTAATTATATGCGAACAGGAGGTTTTCCCGAGGCTGTTGGATTCGTTGAATCAGGAGAAAGCTATGTTTACGAATATCTAAAAACCGTTTTTCGAAACATTTATGAAAATGATATACAGAAAAGGCACACAATATATTATGAAACATCTTATAACGAAGTCGTTAAGTTTCTAATTGATAGTATCGGTTCAAATGTTTCGGCAAGAAATATTGCAAGAGTTCTTACGGCAAATGGAAAAAAAATTGATAATAAAACAGTATCAAGATACATTGATACACTTGTGGAATCCTATCTTTTTTATAAAGTGAACAGATACGATATAAAAGGGAAACAGCATTTGGCAACTCAGGAAAAATACTATCTTGTAGATTTAGGTTTACGATATGCATTACTGGGAAAAGAACTTACGGCAGATGCAGGACATTTACTGGAAAATGTGATATATCTTGAACTATTACGTCGAAACAATCAAATTTGGATCGGAAAAACAGATAATCTTGAAGTCGATTTTGTTGTCCGAAATAAAGATGGCTATACACAATATATTCAAGTAGCATATACTGTTAAAGAAAAGAAAACCCTTGAACGAGAACTGGCTCCGTTTAATAAAATCCGGGATTTTAACGAAAGGCTACTCATCACAATGGATTATGAAACAGGAAACCATAACGGCGTGAAACAGATAAATGCAATTGATTGGCTTTTAGACAATAAATATGATAATTAAGCATTAAATGAAATTACCGGTAAACAGAAAAATAAA
>WFNC01000424.1 GCA_015488785.1 Flavobacteriales bacterium
AGTAACAAGTACAGCTGTATCAAACTTATGCGTATTGATGTCAATATAGCTAGACAACCTTAATTGCTTAGAGTCCGAACCGTTTAGATCATGAATTTCAATATCTAATAATAAAGATGAAGAAGCATTGACGTGTCCAGTTGTGTACATACCGCTATCATTAACTAAAGAAACAGTCCATACATTTTCAAAACCTTGAATTGGAGATTTCCAATTAGAAACTTGAGGAGCCTCATCTTGTCCTGGAGCCAAAAAATTAGGCAAATGCCCTCCAATCACATCCACCATAGATGAATCAGGGTGATAAGTCTTTAATGAAAAGGTATTTTTATTAGCTTGTGGAACTCCTACGGTATCATTAGACAACGGCATACTGCTGTAATCCCAAAAATATTCATTTCCTTGTATTAAACCATCTGTAGGCAATGGAAAAGAACTAATAGAGGGACCTCCTTGAACATTTTGATGAATCCAAACTTGTTTAATTTCGGTATTCACAACAGGCAGATAAGTACCATGGATTGTATCTTGTGCGCTTGTAGATAATACTAAAGCGAACAAACTTAGAGACAATAGTGTTTTTTTCATAATAAAAAATATATTTTAGGGTTCTAGCTTAAAAAACAAAAACCTAATCAAATATACAATAAAATAATTTCTATCCAACTATTTAAACAAAAAAAGGAGTGTTCAATTGAACACTCCTTTTTTTTAACTAATAAGAATTAATCTTAATAACTTTTAGCTTATTTTACAATTAATTGTTGAACACTTGATCCAACTCTTAAAATATAATTACCTGCTGCAAGATTAGATACATTAATTGTATTTCTATTATTAACTAACATCTTAGTTAAAACTACGTTTCCTAATATATCTGTAATAACTAAATCAGAAGCTTCTTTTACCTCTACTGTTACCATTCCATTTGAAGTTGGATTTGGGTAAACGTTTGTTAATACTGCATTATTTTCTTTGATTGAAGTGTAAACTGAAATATCGTTAGCATCTCTAGGAGCTAGTTTGAAATATAGATAATACTGCATAACTCCAGTAATATTATAGCTTGTTCCCATAGAAGGTGTATAAGGAAATAAAGCGTCTGTTACTTTTACATATCCCGAACCATCATCTACTTTAAAATTCCCAAAACCATCTGAAACTTCAGTACAATTAGCGTTTACAACTTTTACCAAAACACTTTCGTACTCTTCATAAGACGTAGGGTAAGTAGCTATTAAAGTTGGAGAAACATCATTAAACGAATTAACGACAATAGTACTTGTTACATTACTTATTTGTGTTACTCCTTGATATTCATCTACTGTACCTGTAACAGTTACAGAATCGCCTCTACTAACTGTATTAGCTGGATCATAAACATATATTCCGGTCCATGCTCCTACTCCGTCTTGAATAAAAAATCCTTTTATTACTCCATTATAAAGGTTTATTGCTGTTACAATACCAGATGTAGTAACTGTACTATCTTTGTAATAAGAAATATCTGCAGAGGAAACGTTAGACTGTATTTCCGTTATTGTTTTTTCTACCGCCGTTACAGGAGCTACTACAACAGTTGTATTAAAAGCTGTTCCAACTTCTGCTACAAAAACGCTGTCGATTTGCCAAGTTGCTCCATCTGTTGCAGAACCTGTATATTTGAATGCGAAATAAGTTGTTGCTGATGTAGAAGATATTGCTATTTCTCCTGAGTTTACCCAAGGATAGGTATTTCCCCCTGGAGAAGCACTATAAGTTAAAGATGTCCATGTTGCAGAACTAGGAGCGCTTGTTCCATCATAGTCCGTCGAAAACGAAACTTCCATAGCTGGTCCAGCGTAATTCGTTGAATTTCCAAAACTTAAAATAGGAGATGTAGCAGAACTTAAATCTACAGCAGGTGTAATATACCATGCTTCAGAAGCAGTACGGTTTCCTCCATTATAATTTGAAATTTTAGCATATTTATTATTGCTATATTCATTCACATACCACTCTGTTGTCCCAATAGGCATCTGCGTTGTAAAACCACCAGAGTTTAAATTGTTGTCTTCAAAGTCTTTTCCTAAGTAAGTTTGTGCGTTTACCGCCCCTAAACTCATTAAACTTAATCCTAAAATGTAAAGTTTTTTCATAATTTTTAAATTTTAATTGTTACTTATTTTATGGTTGTTATTTACTACTTAATTTTTATTTTATTTATTAAAATAAAATCTAATTATTGTGAAATTACTACGTTATCTATTTTAAATAGACTATATGAATTATTGGACATACTCGCTTTAAAAGCGACTGCATAAGTTCCTGTATAACCAGCTCCTAAAACTGAACTTAAATTTACGTTCCCAGAAGGAACATAAGTATTTGCAGCATCAGTTGAAGCGACTAATGTTGGAGATAAAGCAGTCCAAGTAGCAGAACTATAATTTGACCCATCATAATTACTAGAAACATAAACTATTAAAGTACTTGTTTGCATATTTTGTTGTGCTGAACTAAAAGACAATACATCGTTTCCATTAGATTGAATTAAAGGAGTTGTCATCCACATTTCTTGTGTTCCAGAACTATTACCTGTTGCTGTTGCACAAAGATTCCCACTATTATCACCACAAATCCAACCATTACTACCTTGTAAAGACCCTGCTTTCCAACAATTAGTCATTATTGAAGCACCTTGCGTATTATTTGTAAAAGTTTCATTTAATCCAGCTAATGGATCACATGAACCTCCACCTCCACCTGCACACGTAGTTCCTGTCATTGTTAATTCATCAGGAGTTCTAATTAGAATTTGAATATCAGCATTGTAAACAGCTACAACTCCGATAATAGAACCATTTCCACTAGGAATAATATCACCTACAAAATTAGCATATCCACTTGTTCTTACTAAAACAGGATTTGACCCATTACAGTCTGTTAAATTATGATTTGCGCTAGTCTTGTTTATTGCATCTGCCCAAGTTGTCCCTATATCAGCAGCAGAAAATTCAACATTATCTATTTGTATTAATTGACCTTGCATAGCTCCTGTTACTTGATCTAAAGTAACTAAAGTTGGTGTTACGGTAACATTGTTTTTTAGAATAACAGTACTACCATCTGGATCTAAATCATCTATCGAAAGCATTGCTTTGTACTGTGTCAAACGGCCTCCATTCAATTGTACTCTAATCGAATCTCCAATAGAAAGACTTGTAGAGCCAGTAAATCTTAATTTAATTGCTCCAGTGTTATCTTTAATATAAGCTTCTTTATAAAAATTCCCTGAAGTTTGATCTGTTGTAACCACACATCTAATTGTTAAATCATCGCTAAAAGTTGAGTCAGCACCGCTATACATTGCTCTAACTTCTGCAATTGTTTTTATTGTTCCTTCCGGAATCACTCTAATTGGTGGTGAATCGTACTTTTTCTCACAAGACATAAAACCTAGTGTTAATCCTGCTGCTAATAATATACTTAATCTTTTCATTTTATATTGTTGTTAGGTGTATTCTAAATTTATTGCTTTTTTTCTTAAAATAAGTAAGTTAACATGATGTAATAACTTCTTCCGTACATGTAACCGTATTTTGGTGGAAACTTACTTATATTTTGGCTATTATATCTTAATTGTTCGTATCCTCCTGTCTTAAACGTCGTGTTGTCAACTATATTATTCACCATAAAATTAAATCTAAGAATATTTCTATTTTTGAAACGGTGAGATTTCCCGATAAACATATTAACATTATATCCGTTCTCTAATTTTTCTTGATCTATAATTCCTGGAATTTGAGGATCTCCTTCAAAGTATCCACCAATCGCTTCACTCGTTCTTCTATCTGGATTTGGAGAGAGGTAAATATCTGCAAAATAATTGAAGTTAGCTCCCACATACCAATATTTAGGAGAGTTGTATTTCAATCCAATTGAAGATGCTGTTTCTGGCATTCCTCCAACATGATAATTCTTAAGGTAAACTGTTTTGTTTTCAGCTAAAAGTTCATTTGAATTATTTGTTGTAATAGTCGCTTTAGGTCTTGAAGTGTATAAGTATTGTGCTTTTGTAAAAGCAAGAGAAACTTCCCATACAGTAGAGATTTTAGCATCTAAACCAAATTCCCCTCCTGTAAACAGTTGATCAACTCCAGTCATAGCATAATTTACATAAGATAAGTAAACATCATGATAGAAGCTTCTTGCCCAAACTTGATCTTTCATTTGGGTATAAAAGGCTGTCGCTCTTATTTTCAACTTAGGGTATCTGATAATATAATTAAAATCTCCTGAAGTAATTTTAGTACTCGTTAAACCATCTACTACTTGACCTCTAGTTCTTGCCGACATAAATGCAGTCCTAGAATATGGAGCTCGAGTTCCTTTCAATAAATTAACTTGAAGATAGTGACGTCCATTTATTTTATAAGTAGTCCCTCCTTTAATCGTATAATTTATAAACTTATTTTTTTTAGACTTACCAATCGACTCTTCAGGAAAAATACCACTTTGCATATGTCCTTCTCGCCAAAAATCAGTTCCTGTACCTTTTAGTCCTATATAAGAATCAAATTTCTTTGTTTTATAATCTAACTGAGAGAATAATTTCATAGAATTTACATGAATACTATAATCATAACCTTCTACATCACCTACTTTAATTATTTTATTGGGAGTTGTTAAATCATTTTGAGCTGCAGAAGGATCCGAAAAATCTCTTTGAGCAAATTGATTCACATCAATCCAATAATCTCCTCCCAATAAATCTTTAAGGACTTTATAATTCCTACTTTTATAAAGTTGGCCATTACCAGCAGCCGTAAAATATAACTTATCATTTACTTTACTTTGGTAATTAAAATTCACCCCATATTGCCTAGGGTCAACTCTGTAATCTTCTACTATATATTTTGATCGCATACCCGTCACTTGTTGCCCACTTCCGTTTGCATTATCTACCGTGTGTAAGTTCTTCGAATTTGCGAAATACATTCCATCCCAATTTATTTGTCTAGAAGCAGGATCATTCCTCCATCTATCTTCAGCTGCTAAAGCTCCTTCTTCGTCACCTTTTAAACGATAATAACTCGGTAATTTCTTATAATAATCAGGTCTTGGATCTGTAGTGTTGTTCCAATTAATATTAGAACTAGATGTTTTCCCTACAATTGCATAAATAGATGATGTCAACTTAGACTTATCATTAATTTTCCAATCATCAGAAAACAAAATATAAGGCTTGTGATTATTTCTTACACGAGCATTTCTTTTGATTTTATTCCCATCCTTATCCGTTTGATACCCCCAATAAGAGTTATAAAAAGAATTCCCTGTTAAATCATACGTTTCTTGTACTGAAATACCTCTACGCCCTTGAACGGTAGGAGCTCCAAATACAGAAAGGTTTAATTCGTGTTTATCATTTAGTTTCTTACCAACAGACGCAAAATAAGCCATTGCATTATAAGAAGTACCTTCAACATAACCTTCGTTTGCCCATCTTCTTGAGATTGAACCAGAAAAAGACCATCCATTTTTCAATACACCTGTACTGTGCGTGTACATTAAACGATGACGATAAGAACGGTTCGTAATTGCATAAGACAAACGACTTCCACTTCGTTTTGTTGATGCTCTCATATCTATATATGAAGAACCTGCAACACCTCCAAACACTCTATGAGAAGACTGAATCCCTGTTGTACTTTCTGGATAACGCGTAATATCGTTTAATCCGCCCCAATATCCCCAAATCGCTCTTCCAGACTCTGGATCATTACCAGGCAAAGCACCTAGGTTAATTTGAGTATTTTCGGAACTGTACCCTCTTAACCTAAATCGAGCAGCACTAAAATTATAACCGGCTGTCCTAGCGTAAACATCTTTTGATGATTGTAATAGACCGCTTATATTTTGACTTCCTGCCCCTGTAAGACTTGCGCCAGTCATTAAAAGTGGCATAGAATTTGAAACAGAGTCTTCAACAGATAAGGTATCTGTTTGCGCACTAGTCGAAACGGCGAGTCCCGAAACTAGGCTGATAAAAAATAATTCTTTAATTTTCATTATTTATATTTAATAAGCTACTATATTTGTCACAGCTAAAGAACAAATTGTATTTATTTATAATGCAAAAATAACCTTTTACTTTTAAAAACTAAAAAAATGTATATTAAATCTTTGTTAACAATTATTAACTTTACGTTAATAACCTCTTTTTTCGCACAAGAACCTCAACTAGACAAGAACAAACAGTACGAAGTTGCTGGTATTGGATTTTACAATCTTGAAAATCTTTTTGACACATTGGTTGATCCCGACACCAATAAAATTTTACAAGAAGACTTTACTCCTTTCGGAAAAAAGAACTTCAACTCTGTTCGTTATTATCAAAAACTAGACAAGCTTTCGGAAGTCATAAGTAAATTAGGGACGAAGTATATCCCTGATGGCTTAGCTATTTTAGGTGTTTCTGAGATAGAAAACAAAGCTGTACTAGTTGATTTGGCAGCTACAGAAAAATTAAAATCTAGGAATTATAAAATTGTTCATCACGAATCACCTGATGCAAGGGGAATAGACGTTGGACTATTATACAACCCTAAGTATTTTAAAGTATTGAGTTCTAAAGCCTATCCTTTAACTACTTATGGTGACGGAGACACTTTTAGAACAAGAGATCAGTTATTGGTTACAGGAAAATTGAATGGAGAAAAACTTCATGTAATTGTAGCGCACTGGCCTTCAAGAAGAGGAGGAGAAAAAAGAAGTGCTCCAAGACGTATTGCAGCAGGGGAATTGGCAAAAAGCATAGTAGATTCTATTCTTGTTGCGGAACCAAATGCTAAAATTGTTTTTATGGGCGATTTAAATGACGACCCTGTTAATAAAAGTGTAAAAGTAGCAATGAACACGGTTAATAAAATTCACAAAGTAAAAGAAGGTACACTTTATAACCCTATGGAACCTTTTTATAAAAACGGAATTGGGACTTTAGCATGGAGAGGTAGCTGGAATTTATTTGATCAATTAATTTTAACACCTGAATTAATTACCAAAACGAACGATTTTTCGTCTTACCGTTTTTACAAAGCTCATGTTTATAATGAAGAGTATTTAAAAAACGCTACAGG
>WFNC01000425.1 GCA_015488785.1 Flavobacteriales bacterium
CTACGGGGCTCGATTTGGCAAAAAAGTCATTGCCCGAAACATTAGCAAAAGAGATAGAGAAAAAGAAAAGAGACCTTTCAAAAAGAAATGGTTAGCTAATTGTTTCGGGATATCCAGACAAGCTTTACATAAAAGGCTTAAAACCTTTGAAGCTAAGGAGAACCAAGAACAAATTTTAAAAGAGTTAGTATTAAGTTTACGACAAAACAACAGTAATTACGGAGGAAGAAAATTACATTTTTTATTAAAACAAGACATGGAAATAAGAGAAATTAAAATGGGAAGAGATAAGTTTTTTACCTTTTTAAGGCATAACAAACTACTTGTTAAACGTCATAAAAGCTATCATATAACAACAGATTCAAATCATAGATTTTATAAATACCCTAATATCATCAAAGATTACATACCAGATAGACCAGAACAGATTTGGGTGAGTGATATTACTTATATTAAAACTGAAAACGGACACAACTACTTAGCATTAGTTACAGACGCGTATTCTAAACGAATTATGGGGTATGCTATAAACAATCACATGAAAGCTTCTCTTTGCGTAGACGCGCTTAAAATGGCTATATCTAATAGAAAATACCCCAATGAGAAACTCATCCATCATTCTGATAGAGGTTTTCAGTATTGCAGTTCAGAATATACTAATTTTGCAGAAAAAAATAATATTTCTTTAAGCATGACAGAGCAATATGACCCTTACGAAAATGCCATTGCAGAACGAATAAATAGAACCTTAAAATATGAATATGCACTTAAAAATACAATTAAAAATCTATCTTTAGCTTCTAAAATGGTTGATTTTGCGGTAAAGCAATACAATGAAAAACGACCACACTTTAGTCTTGATTTATTCACCCCGAATTATGTGCATGAAATGAAAAATATTAAGTACAAAAGCTATAAAAAAGACAAATCAAACCTTAAAGTTTTAAAAAAATAGTATATTTGAAATGAACTACGTTTTTAGTTAGTTTGTAAAATAAATAAGAACAAAAAAGTGTCAACCTATATCAGGACAATACAAATCTTATGAAAAATATATTCTTAATAATTACTATAGCATGTTCTATATTTAGTTCAATAAACAGTTTCAGTCAAGCTGGTTCGTTGGATCCTAGTTTTGACAGTGATGGTATTTTAATCAAAAATTTTGGAATTACTGAAGATTTGGTTACTTCATCTGCCTTCCAACCAGACGGAAAGTATATAGTCCTTGGAAATAGTAGTGGAGCGGGAATCCCTAAAATTTCTCTTGTCAGATATACCACTACAGGACAACTTGATAGCAGTTTTGGTAATAACGGTATTGTTTCTATAAATTATAACTCCAATGATCAACGTGGATATGATTTAGCCATTCAAATTGACGGAAAAATTCTAATAGCTGGCGTAGTCAATTATAATTTTGCATTAATAAGATTAAATGCTGATGGTACAATTGACAATACATTTGGAGCGAATGGTTTAGCAACTCAAGCTTTAGTAGATTATCAGTCAACTGCAAAATGCTTATCTATTCAATCCGATAATAAAATTGTATTAGCTGGTTCCGCAACAAATTTTTCTAATTCTCAATTTGCCGTTACTCGTTTTAACAATAATGGTTCATTAGACAATACTTTTTCAGATAGCATAATTTTAACAAATATATCTGCTGGAATGGATGTTGCGGAAGACATTAAAATACAATCAGATGGAAATTTAGTTGTCTGCGGAGTAGTTAATGATGGGAATAACTCCAATTATGGAGTTGTTCGGTATGATAGTAATGGAGACCTAGATCTCAACTTTGATTCTAATGGTATTGCAATAATTAGTTTGGGTAACTGGAATGATTACGGATATGCCATGAATATTCAAAATGATGGCAAAATTATAGTTACTGGTTCAACTGAAAACGGATCAAACAGTGATTTGGGAGTTATTCGCCTACTTAGTAATGGAAACCTTGATCCTTCTTTTAATTCAACTGGAATTATTACCTCTGATATTGGAGGAAATAATAATATCGCAAAAGATGTTTCAATTGCATCTAATGGAACAATATTTATTTCGGGCATTAACTATAATGCACCTTATTCTGAAGGGTTAATATTAGCCTATGAAAGCAATGGTAGTATTCTAAATAGCTTTAACTCTGGCGGAATATTAAACATCTCTTTAGGAAATAATGGTACAACTTGTGTTTCCATTGAAATAGACAATATAGGAAATCTGATGGTAGCTGGAACGACAACATCTTTTTCAAACCCTAATTTTTATTCTTCAAAATACAATGAATTTGGTATTCTTGACCAAACATTTAACTCAACTGGTAGTAATATCACACCAATTAGTGAAGGCCAAGATTTTGGAAGAGTTGTACTTCAACAAAATGATGAGAAAATACTTATTGCCGGTCATATAAGTACACCAATAGGTAATAATTTTGCAATAACAAGGTTGAATCAGGATGGTTCTACAGATAATCAATTTGGAAGTAATGGTGACGCAAATTTTGATTTTAACAATTATGACTGTGAACTGGAGGATGCAATATTGCAAAATGACGGAAAGATAATACTCGCTGGGTTTTCTCCATCTTTTGGCAATTCTGATTTTCTTATTATGAGAGTCAATCAAGATGGAACCATTGATTCAACATTTTCTTTCGATGGAATTCAATCAATAGACTTAAGTGGTAGTGATGATAGAATTCATTCAATTGCCATACAAAGTGACGGGAAAATAATTTTGGTAGGTTCTGCTCATGGAGGATTAAATCCAGACTTTGGGATTGTTAGATTAAATACAGATGGGAGTTTAGATACTTCATTTGATGGTGATGGCATTCTAGAAATTGATTCTTATTTGGCTGGAGACCCCAACATTCCTTATACTGTTTCGATTCAACCTGACAATAAAATAATAATTTCTGGAGTTGCATGGGATGGTTCTGCTTATGTAATGGCTCTCTTTCGCATAAATGTAGATGGTAGCTTAGACTCAACTTTCGATAATGATGGTAAATCGTTCATTAATATAAACGGGTATTCTCCAATATACTCTTCTCAAATTCAAAATGATGGTAAAATTGTAGTTTGTGGGAAAGTAGATAATGATTTATATGTTGCCAGAATCAATCAAAATGGCTCTCTTGATAATTCATTTGCTACCAATGGTTTATTCACTATGGATTTTTTCGGTGAAAAAGATGAAGCAAATAATCTCAGTATTGATTCTAACGGAAAAATAGTAATTACTGGATATGCTAAGTCTGGAACAAATAAAAACATTTTTGTTTTAAGGTTAAATAATGACGGAAGCTTAGATTCTGACTTTGATCAAAACGGTATTTTTCTTTCAAACTTTAACAATTTAGAAGATATTGGCTACAGCACATTTATACAAGCTGATGGGAAAATCTTAATTGGAGGGAAGACTAACAATGGAACTACTAATGATTTTTGTGTTATGAGGTTGATATCTGAAAATTACGTTAATTTAGAGTCAGTAATTTCAAATAAATTTATTCTTTATCCTAACCCTAGTTTTGATCAAATTCATCTGAAAATTGACAAATTCTCAAAAGAAGTAACTTACTCCATTTACACAATAAGTGGAGAGGTTATTAAGAGTACAACTGAAATAAAAAGTACTATGGAAGATATAGATATTTCTGATTTATCTCCTGGACTTTATATTATTAAAGTAACCATAAATGGACAAGTAACCAC
>WFNC01000426.1 GCA_015488785.1 Flavobacteriales bacterium
ATGGTGGAAAAACACCTGCAGAAATATATGATGTGAAGAAAGAATTAACTTCAGGATTAAAACTGCTGGCATAACATAACAGAAGAAACAATGATGAATATTTTATATCTTATTTTTTAACTGGGTTGTCTTGACAATGGGGTCCACTATATGTAGCGCTAGCGAAATAGCACAAAAAGATGCGTAGCTTTGTGGGTCAATATTGAACCATTTGTTATGTTTTATTTTTTTGAATCTCCCTCAAATATGAAGTGAGCATGAAAAAATTTAATAATTAGTTTACAGTTTTGTCTACTTTATGTCAAATATATTTGACATAAAGATTATATTTCACTAAGCTAGTGTTAAATATATTTAACACTGAGGTTTACTATATGTCTACACATTTTAAATTGATTATCTCTCTTTCACTTGGCTTGTTAACTCTTTTTGGTTGGCATTTTGCAACAGTTTTTGGGCTTTTAGGAACAGCCCCCGCAACTCAAACTGATTTTTTTATTCGTATTGGTTTTATTATTTCATTATTTATAGTAATTTCAGTAATCACTTCAATATTGGTTGCAAATAAAGATGAAAATGCGATCTTACCTGATGAACGAGAAGAAAAAATAGAGTTAAAAACCGATCGTATAGGTGTGATTTCTCTCTATATAGGTTTAATAATTGTAATGTGGTTTGCATTTACACCTATGACACCTATGCAAGTAGCCAATTCAATTTTAGCGGTGGTTAGTATTACAGAAATAATTAAAATTGCTTATGGTTTATTTTTATTGAAAAGAGGCGTTTAGTGTGACTAAACGACCACCTATAACTAACCATGTTCGTGAGTTACGTGAAAAGAATGGACAAATGAGCCAAGTAACATTAGGCAAAACGATAGGCGTAACCAGACAAACCATTATTGCGATAGAACAAGGTCATTACTCTCCTAGTTTAGAAACTGCATTTCGAATAGCGAGGGTATTTGATGTGGGTGTCGAGGATGTATTTGGCTGGGAAGAGTAAATAAAAACATCATTCTTACATTATCTGAGAGGAAAAATTGTTCGAGATAACGAATTATTCTTTTGCGTCGCAGACACATAACGCCTTGCTCACCGGCAATTCAAAGTGGCACGTTTTTGCTGTTTTTTTAGCAAAACAAGTGCCGCTTTGAATTGTCCGCGTGCAGCTATTTGTTATGCTATTTTTTATAGTTTAACTGATGCTCTAATTCAGCTACTCTTTTTTCAAGTTCCTTTACCTTTTCTGAGTCGGTTTTTTCAATACTCCCATCGTTAACTATGTAACCCGTGAGCATTTTTAGTTCATCTTTGTAGGCCATTAAAGGTTGATAAAGACGGTGATAAGCCCTTCCAATGGCACCGCGAAATAATATTAAATCAGGTTTTAAACTGCCAGAACTCAAGATATGTTCTTTAGAAATTCCAGGATATGGATCTATATAAATTACTTTTTTAATGCCTAGTTGATATGCTTTTTTTGAACATAATTCACATGGACTTGCTGTTGTAAATAAAAAGCCGCCCTCAATTGCTCCGCCACCATATTTTGCTATTTGAAGAAAAGCGTTTTCCTCTGCATGAAGAGAACGTGTGTGCACTTGATTTTTTTCACCTTCTATTTTATTTTGAATATCTTTAAAACAATATGGGATTTTTCGTCCTTTTAAGTTTTCTGACGATATTACACCACTATAAGTACAGCTCATCACGTTTTGTAGGTTTTTGTCAGTTCTTTCGTAAGAACTATATACAGCTTCCTCACCTCCGTCTAACAATTCGCTTGCGCTTTTCAATAGGCAGGGTGTTTGACCTTCGGGCGTGCTATTCCATCCAACTGCTTTAATTGAATAATTATTATCTGTTACTACAGCTCCAACCTGTCTTGAGATACACCCTGAATTAAGCTTTGCACTAAATGCTAGCTGCATCCCTCTTTCTATTGATGTAGGGGTAATTAAACCAGGGTGTAAAATTAATGAGACGTACCAAAATAACTGACTACTTAATTCGTTGTTATTAAACTCATTCCTATCTGGATTATTTAAATGAATATCTGATATCTCAATACATTTCTGAATATTTTGAGAAATATAAATATCTTTCCCAGATAGCTTCTCTGGATATTCTTTTTTATCCAAGGCAGTAATTTGCTCTTCTGAGAATTTATGACTTTTTCTAAGATGGTTTAATCTTTCTTCATTTGGTGTATTAATAGACAGCAAATAAAACCCTGAGTACCTCTGATGGAAGAAGTATGCTTCAAATGGATTTCTAATTGCATCAATAGTGACGAAAGCCCGGTTATTATTCTTTATTCTTATTACTTTTATTAGCTTATTTACTATTTTAGGTAAGGTGAAAATTTTGCTAGCATTGAATTCAATACTATCGGCTTCACCTGATGCACGAATGTTATCCCCTACCTGTTGATATAGAGCTGTATATGAATCAGCTCCTAGCTTTTCTTGTAAAGTATCTTTAAATTCCGCACAGAATTCAGGAAGATAGGAAAAGTATATTGACCATGCTTTATCTTTTTTTGCGTTTTTTTCTAATGAATTAGTTTCCGGTAGTTTTTTATAATTTACTACTTCGTTATGCGCTTCGTTATATTTTTCTTTAAAGGGTGATAGTTCTTCGGTAATTATTGATATATCTTTATTTAACACCGATGCAACTAATTTAGTTAGTTTATCAAAACTTAATTCTAGTAGTATTCCAGTAATGACAACTCGCATTTGAATGCTTATAAATGGCATCCAGTTTTCTTTTATGTAACTTCTTACAATTTTATATTTTCGTTTGTCATTTTTACTTTTATAAATGTTAGATTCTTCAGGAAGATGGATTTCATTCTTTGCAAGAATTTTTGCCGCAGTTGAACAACCTGATCCAGTTCTCCCTGTAAGACCAAGAATAATAAATTCACTTGATTCAGCATACACACGCTCAAGCGCGCTCGACTCATTACTCAATATTTAACTCCTTTTTTAGCATAACGCCCCGCATCACCGGCAGGCAAAAGTGGCGCGCCATTTGCGACAGCAAAAGGCGTGACGCTTTTGACTGTCCGCGTGTGTGCGATTGTTATGCATTTTACAGGCAGCCTTCAACAAGTATCAGTTTACTTGTTGTTGATTTATGGCGAATATCAAACAGTGTCTGTGCGGCTGGATCTGCGAGAAAGTCTTTGGCTTTTTGCTTTGAAGGAAACTCAATAACTACTACTCTCTCAGGAATCCAATCGCCTTCCATAATTTCTGGCTCGACACCCTGAACTATATACCTGCCATCATGTTTTTGAATAAATTCTGGAATTTTTTCTATGTACTCTGAAAAACTTCCAAAGTCATTAATTGATAAATCCAGAATCAGATAAGCATTCATTCGTTTTCCTCTCTATGACAAACAGCTTCTATGTTATGGCCGTCTGGATCAATAACAAAAGCCCCATAATAGTTCGGGTGATATACCTCCCTAATCCCTGGCGCCCCATTACTTTTTGCTCCAGCCGACATCGCCGCATCATAAAATGCATTTACTTCTTCTCTATTACTAGCCAGAAAAGCAATATGCATTGGATTTTGAACTTTTTCATGCTTTCCGAACCAAAATTCAGATTTTCCATCTTTACCGAAACCAGCCCAGCCTTGAACCTCAGTCACAAGAGTAATGCCAAGTGGTGAGAGGGCTGATAAATAAAACTCTTTGCTTTTTTCATAGTCGGATACTGCCAACCCGATATGGTCAATAATCATGTTTTCTCCTTTTATGCATAACCAGCAGTTGACTAGTTTTCTGTTTATCATTGCATATTTTTGTTTTTTACTCAAGAATTCTCCTTAGTCTTGTAATTCCTTTCTGGATAACACACAATAATGCATATTAAACAGTTTATGGCTAAGCTTATGCAAAAATTACCAGATGAATTAAATACAAAATTCTCTCAAATTCTTTTGGCTAGACAGTTATCAAAGCCGGATCAATATTTTTACACTAAATGGCTGAGGTATTATTGGGATTTTTGCCACAAATACCATCATAATCCATTTGTACCGATCAGCTTGCCCTTGTTTTTGAGTAAATTGCAGGAAAAAGAGCAATCGA
>WFNC01000427.1 GCA_015488785.1 Flavobacteriales bacterium
AGTTTTTGATTTACATTTTCGATACTTACGCCGATATAAGCTCGTTGTACAATTCCATAAGTCAATAAATCTTCTGTTACTTTTTGAACAATATTGGACGGAACGGCAAATGAATAACCAGAGTAAGAACCTGTTCTAGATGCTATAGCAGTGTTAATTCCCACTAGCTCTCCTTGAGGATTAACCAAAGCACCTCCACTATTACCAGGGTTAACAGCAGCATCTGTTTGAATAAAAGACTCTAATGGAAAAACTTCTTTTTTAGAATCTCTTTTCAATAAATTTATATTTCGTGCTTTTGCGCTTACAATTCCAGCTGTAACAGTAGAAGTTAGATTAAATGGATTTCCGACTGCTAAAACCCACTCTCCCACTTTTACACTGTCGGAGTTTGCAAAGGTTGTAAATGCTAAATCTTTCGCTTCTATTTTTATTAATGCCAAATCGGTACTGGGGTCTGTCCCTATTATTTTTGCTATAAAAGTTCTTTCATCATTAAATGAAACCTCAACTTTATCGGCATCTTCGATTACATGATTATTCGTTACAATATAACCATCTTCTGATATAATAACTCCTGACCCAGTTGCAACCATGGGCCTAGAACCTCGACTTCCTCTTGGTCCCCAGAAAAAATCTAAATAAGGATCATTGGAGTATGAATTGGTATATTCCGTTTTAATATGCACCACTGTATTTACCGTTTTTTCGGCAGCGAAGGTAAAATCTTTTACCTCTACAATAGACGTCGGTTTATAATTTACAGGCGTAGAAAAAACGGTCTTAGGGATTTCAACAATTCTTTCTGACGATTGCACTTCTTTTATTGGATGGATGTAATAATTTAAACCTAAACTAAAAACACCTCCAACAATTCCTGCTGCTAATATTTTAACTGTTGCATTCATAATTATCTTTTTTTATTAAACAAAACCTTATCTTTAAAAGTAACTAGAAAATTTAGTATTAAATCAATAAGGTACAAAGATAACGGCAAATTATCATTAATGTTTCAGTCTTGCCTGTTAAAAAAAGTTAATCAATGTTTCTTGATTTCATCAAAATAATATATACTTCTAAATGATATTTATCAGTTATACTTTAGATAATAAAAATTAAATTTGTGTTTATGAAAATATACTATTCAATATTTATCAGTTTATTTTTTATTCTAACGAATTGCTCTAAGGAGAAAGAGTTTAAACAAGAATATATTCCTTTGAGTGAAAACGAAGCTAAAAACCTTCAGGAAGAGCTAGAAGTTTTAAGATTAGACACAACAATAATTAACGACAGTTTGATTGCGAAGTCGGATGTTATTTTGTCGAATTACCCAAACAACATGGCAGATGTAAGTGAAAAGATAGCACATGTTTTTTATCGAAAATCCAATTTGCCCCTTACTAAATTTTATTTTGAAAAATCTGCAACCAAATTCTTAAAAGACAGTATGCAACTTAGGTATGCTGAACAACTGACAAACATTGGTGTATTAAATGAACTTATGGGAGATTACCCTAAGGCAATAGTCAATTATTATGAGGCATTATCTATTTTTGAGCAGAATAATTTTGAGCTTAAAAGCTCATTTGTATATAATAATTTAGGAATTATTTATCAACAACTAAAAGAAAGAGACAAATCCATTAAATTCTATAAGAAATCTTTGGAAATAGCAAAAAAAATTAACCGCTTAGATTTATGCGCCTCAAGATACAATAATATTGCTTCTGTTTATGAAGAATTTGATGCAGATTTAGACTCTGGATTGTTCTATTACAGTAAAGCCCTCGAAATTGTAGCAAGAGATTCTATAAACACTTCTTTCCCTGTAATTAAAGCGAATTTAGCTAATATTTACATCCAAAAAAATGAATTAAACAAGGCTAATCAAATTTTAGACGAAGCCCGACATTACGCTGACTCTAATAAAGTTTCAATTGGAATAGGTACCATTAACAAATTTAAAGCGGAATTATTAATCAAAAAAGGAGATTATAAATTAGCTGAAGATTACATAAATCAAACGCTATCAATAGTTCAAGGATCTAATTATAAGCAAGGAGAGTTAGAAAATTTAGCAATCTTAGTTGATTGTTTGCAAAAGCAAAATAAATATGAAAAGGCATTTTTAATCCTAAAAAAATACAATAAGTTAAAGAACGAAATCACAGGAGCTGAACAAAGAAAAGAAATTAATAATCTAAATATTAGGTATGACGTTCAACAAAAGGATAATAAAATCAGATTATTACAGCTTCAAAAAGAAGAAACAATTCAACGTTCTAGAATTTTGTATTTTATCTTTGGTTTAATTACGCTTATTTTGATAATCTTTATTTATATCATAAATTTAAAAAGAAAACACTCAGACTTATTAGTTAAGCAGATGCAACGAGACATTTCAGATTACATCAATCAGTTGCATGATTTTGAAGAAGAAATGAATGAAAAAGAAATTTCTCAACATGATTTGTTTCTTCAGAAAATAAAAAAGTTTGATTTAACTGAGCGAGAAGAAGAAGTACTTTTATACATTTCTAAAGGATATAAAAATACTGAAATAGCAGAAAAAATGTTTGTATCAATCAATACAACAAAAACACACATCAAAAATATATTCATAAAACTAGATGTGAGAAATAGAATTGAAGCAGCCAATAAAGCTAAAGTATAGAAAAGCTTCAAAAACCTTGTTTTTATTAGAAAATCACCCTAAAGGGTGAAAAATAATACAACGCTTCAGCGTACTTTTATATCAGAATTAATCTTTAACTGATATAAAATGAAAAAAATTAACACATTATTATTTTGCACACTAATTACAATGTTAAGTTTTGCGCAAGAAAAACAATTGAAACGTTATGAACTGGAATCGGGAATTATAGAATATAAAACAACTGTATCTGGAAAAATTATGGGAAGTACCACGACAGGTTCCGGAATTGAAAAATTATATTTTAAAAACTGGGGAGCAATCGAACTTCAAGAGGTTGAGTCTAGCACAACCACAATCACTAAACTATTTGGCAAAGAAAACATAGATAAAAGTGAGGTTCATACACTATCAAAATTAGACAATGGAAAAAGTTATCATGTAGATTTCAAAAAAGAAGAAATTTTATTGAGAAGAGATTTAGCTATGGAATCTATAAAAGAATATAACGATGGAGACGCTCATCAAACAGGTCGGAATATGCTTGAAGCAATAGGAGGACAAAAAATAGGAGAAGAAGTTTTTATGAATTACAATTGTGAAGTTTGGACAGCAATGGGAACTAAAATGTGGATTTATAAGGGATTACCTTTAAAATCTGAATCATCTATTATGGGGATGAAAACGATTAAAATAGCAACTAAAATAGAATTAAACACTCCAGTATCAGATAGTTACTTTAAACTCCCTGATTTTCCAATCGTTAAAGCAAACGAATACACAAACAACAAAGAATATGAAAATGATAAAGCAGAAATGAAAGCAAACGCTAAAGCAATGGAAAATATGACTTATGAAGAATATAAAACGATGGTTATAAAAGAAGATCCAGAAGCTAAAGACATGAGTGAACAAGAAATGAGACAAGGTTATAGCCTTTTTAAATTTATGATAAAACAAGCAAATAAAAAATAACAATTATGAAAACAATTTTAAAAACAATGCTCGCAATTGGAGTTTTAGCAGTAAGTAGTATTGCTAGTGCTCAAACTACAGGAATTAATTATCAGGCAACGGTAAGAGATGCTTCTGGAGGTTTAATGGTAAATCAATCTGTCGATGTGATTTTTAGCATCATAGAATCTTCCCCATCAGGAACGATAAAATATATAGAAAATCAAACCCTTACTACAAATGCATATGGAGGTTTTGTTGCAATAATTGGTCAAGGAAATCCAACTCAAGGAACATTTAATTCTATATTGTGGGGAAACAACAATCATTTTTTGAATGTGAATGTTGATGGAAATGATCTCGGAACAATACAGTTTATGTCCGTACCTTACGCTCTCCATGCAAAAGATGCTGACTACGCACACGATGCAACCGATGCCGAATATGCTGACCTAGCAGGAGAAATTTCAAATCCAATTTGGAAAAGAAAACAATCTAATGGAGATTATTTTACAGAAGGCGAACCTGTAATTATAGGTGATTCCGTAGCCGATGCTCAGGGTTTGACAATTTCTTTAGGGAAAATTACAAGCAGTACAGCAGAACTCGTAGATTTAATTGTTGACACTTTAGAACCAAATAGAGATGTTTTGAACATGAAAGTTGGGTCTAATTCTGCTAATAACGGTCAATTTATTGAATGTAAGAAAGCTAATGCGCTTAAATTTGTTGTAGATGTAGATGGTACAGTGAGATTAGCGAAAGAAATTAACAGAATAGCTACAGGTGCCGCAGATATGATTCCAATTGCTTATGGTTATGTCAATGCTTTAGGAGTTCTCAGCCTTAATAATTCAACTCCAAATGTTAGTTGTACCAAAATAGCAACAGGTAAATATGAAATTACAATTTCAGGGGAATCTTATAATATTACTGATTATATTGCCATTGTATCCGCACAAGGAGTTAATGCAAATATTATTTCTTCTTCCTATTCGAATTCTAAGTTAACAGTCCATTCTTTTAATCATTTTGGTTCTGTTACTAACGCTCCTTTTAGATTCATTGTTTACAAACCTTAAGCTTATGAAATATATCATAATTTTATTTATGGTCGTAGCAGCTACAATCATAAATGCACAATCAATAGAAAAACAAGTAATAGCTTCAACTGGAGGAGTTTTATCTAACGGAACCTACGAAATATCGGCAACAGTTGGAGAAACTGTAGTAGAGACTTTTATTTCAGGTACGTTAACTTTGACTCAAGGTTTTCAACAAGCAAATGGTAGTCAAACTTCCGTTGAAGAGTTGGTAGTAACCGCTAACTATAAACTTTACCCAAATCCAACTTTAGGGAATGCGATATTAGAATTGGAATCAGTAAATTCAGATGCTACTATTTCGCTAATAATGTATAACACAATAGGGAAACTAATTTATAGTAAAACAATAATATTACAAGCAAATAGAATAACAACGATTAATTTAGATTTGACAAATCACAGTAATGGTGTTTATTTTGTAAATATTTTAGATTCAAAATCTACATTAGTAAATACAATAAAACTAATAAAAAAATAGACCTCTGTTTTTTATTACTCTAAAAGCAAGATGAGATTCATCTTGCTTTTTTTATATCAAAAAACATTGAAGAAAAGGTTATTCTCTTTAGTGCTTGTTTGTGAAACATTCTTTTTCATCTTGTAAAGAATTTAATTTTACATCGTTATGTTGAATAATAGTATAGCTTATCAAGAGTTTCTAGTGCCACTCATGACGCTTGCTAACCTGTGCTAACAATAATTTTTATCGAAAAAAAGGTTAAATCTGAATTCAAATCACAAATGCATCATCTGTGTTAAACAATAATTACAGTATTAAACTTTGAGGTACTTCTATATTATTCTACCCATACTAAACTCGGTAGAACCTTTATTCAACTATTTTAATCTACTGTTGTTGTGTGTTTAATAAATTCAAAAATCAAAAAAATAGTTACGCTTTTTTTGGAACTGTTTTTTTATACCAAAAATAATAGAGCAGTACCAAAATCAATAACAAAGGTCTAAAAGCAGGATTAAATTCTTGGGGAATCGCAATCCAGAATAAGACAATACCGAAGTGAAAAAAGGCTTGAACCAAATAAAATTTATTGAATAAGAATTGAAGTTTTTTAGAAAAAATAGAAATTAAAGCAATAAAATGTAACGGATTTAACCAAAGTAAATTATAATTTAATTTAGTTGGCTGATGATCTGTAAAAAACCATAAGAACACAAGTACAACACCTCCTATCCCAAAAGAGAAAAATAGAAGCGCATCAAAAGTAGAAGTCAGGTATTTGATGTTTACAAGGTGTAAAAGTAAGGCTACAAAAAATATCCCCCAACAAATAAACAAAGGTGACCAAGATTCTTTATCTCCGTCAATATATGACTTTCCTTTTTCCAATTCATGGACAGCCAAAACTAATGGTTCTACATTTCCATTGTCCAATTTAATAGATGCTAACCCAATTGACTGTTCTAAATACTTCGGTAAAAATTGCATTTCTTTACTCGTAGTCAGTTTGTCTATTTTTGACCCAAGCGCTAAATCTATTCCAAAATCTGACCATGGTTGCGAAATACTTACTTGCTTGTCAATCAATTGACGGTAAGAGAGTTGATTTGCCAATGGCAATTCTTTTCTAATTAAATTATCACCCAATACTTTTTCAAAAATATCAGAAATTCTACTGGAACAATTATCAAAAAAGAAGTCGTATTGATAGTATCTGTTTTCTGGTCTATAGTTAAATTGTATTTCATCCCAAAGTGCTAATTTTTGTTGATAGCTTAAATTTAAGACCTGTTCTCTAACTGTTCGTTGTTCGTATTGATAACTGTAAATAAAATTTTCGTACAGTTCTTCTGCCATATAATATTTCAATTTTCCTTTAGCAAATCTAAACTGAAAATCGAGTTCACTATCTCCAAATTCGAACATTCCCCAATTATACACAAAGTCAATGTGGTTGAATGGATCTTGTATTCTTATAGCGCTATGCCCAAATAGTGAGTAAATTTCGGTTCCTTCATCGCAAGTAATTAAACTAACAATTGTTTTTGGAGAGAGAGTTTGACTTTTTACGCTATTCGAAAAGATTAGAATAAGTAAAAATAGTTTTAATACAGACTTCATGATAATGTTAAAATAAATTTTATAATCTAAACACTTCAAATTTGATTTAGTTGAGATTTGAATTTTAGTGTTCTAAATAAACTAGTTTTCTGTTCCAAAAATAAAGAATTTAAACCAACCTAACTGCTTATTAACCAAAGAAAGCATAAATTTAAGTCATAATGAATTTTATCAATTCCATTTCTTCCAACGAAACAACCAATAAGAAAGAAGAATATTTCCCAATCCAGCACCAATAAACGCTAAAATATAATAAGGCCAATCTCCGATTACTAAAGGATTTTCTACAATTGGTTTTTCACTCAAAAACATATAATTGCCTTTAAAAAAGTAATTGAACAACCCTAAAAAAGCCATTAATATTAATCCTAAAATAAATGAAGAAACCCAAGAGTTTTTTCTTATTCTTTTCCCTTTTACGTAAAAATAATATAAACCAAACAGCATAATTAAGATATGAGAAAGGTAATAATCAACATGCGTCAGTGGGTTGTAAATCATTGCTATTTCTGGAGTTAAAAAAGATTGTAAAGCACCTCCTAATCCCAATAATAGAATAAATTCAAACAAGTATTGATTGAATCGGAACATTAAAAAACCTCCAAGAATTCTAGAAATATCACACAGTTGCAAAGGGAGCGTTTCTCCTGCATTCCACGTTCCAGAATAAATATAGTAAGCCTGCCAAATAAATACATGAATGATAATGTAAGCAAAAAAGCCAATTTCCCATTTCCGCTGCGTACTTGCCGATTGATTTTTTAGAAACCTTAAAACAAGCACAATAACTAATGCCGAAATAATATTTCCAATCCACCAGCTGAAAGACAAAGGAGGAATAATGGTATGTGTAAGAAACAGAGTTGTCATATTTTTTCCGAATGTATGAATTTTTTAATAAAATTGTTTAATGTCGAGGTGTAAAATTAGCTGAGTAAATTATCAACTTAAAGTTCGATTTTAAATAATTTTCAATATAAATATGCATTTGAATTAGGTTAATATTTCAAAAAACTTAACTTAGCATTACTTAATCAATTAATAATTTATATCAATATGAAAAAACTAATTTCAATTTTAATTCTAGCATTATCGGTAATGCTATTTTCTTGTGGTTCGGAAACTACAAAAGAAGCAGAACATGGAACAGAACAACATGATGACCATAATCATGATAGTCACGATCATGCAGCTGATTCTAAAACAGCAGAGCATACTTGTTCTGATAAATGTACTACAGGAACACACAAATGTGGAGACCATTGCGGTTGTGGAGATACTTGTGGGTGCACAGCAGAAAGTTCTTGCTCTGGAGAATGTAAAATAAAAAGCTAAACACATTATTAGGTTATCAAAAAACAATATGCTTATTCGTTTGTTTCCCCAAAACAATAAACAACTTGTTCTTCTCTTGCTCTTCTTGTCCTATGTCCGGCTTTAGGACATAGAGCAAGTAGAGATAACAAAAAAACAAAGATTTTTCACCCTTTTTGGGAAGGTCTATTTTATTACTATAAAAACAATAAAATCTATAATAATCGGTTTTTAAGATAACACAAAAACATTCCTCAAAATATAAACAAAGAAAGCATGAAAGCAATTTTTATCAATGTTGTACTTTTTGTTATTCCTTTTGTCACGTATGCAAACACCTATTATGTGGCAACTAGTGGTGACGATACAAATTCGGGGATGGCTACACAGCCTTGGGCTTCAATTCAAAAAGCAGCAAATACGCTAATTGCTGGAGATACCGTTTTTATAAAAGCGGGAACTTATACCGAAAGAGTTATCATTCAAAATACAGGAACATCGAACGATAATATTGTTTTTTCAAATTATCAAAACGACACGGTTATTATTGATGGTACAGGAATTTCTTGGGGCGGAAGTTGGAATGGCTTATTTGATATTTCAGACAAAAGTTACATTCAAATCCATGGTTTACAAGTCAAAAATGCAGATTATAGCGGTTTTTGGATTGAAAATTCAACTAACGTTATAATCCAAAATTGTTATACCTACAATACCTTTTCTTCGGGCATAGGCGTTTGGAATAGCAGTTACATTACTATAAAAAACAATGAAATAGAATTAGCTTGTAACGATGGAGGGCAAGAATGCATCACCATAGCGACTTCAACCAATTGCGATATTTATGAAAACAATGTTCACGATAACGGACAAGGAACAAATGGAGGGGAAGGAATTGATGTCAAAGAAGGTTCTCACGACATAAACATATATAAAAATGTAGTTCATCATCTTAATAGTAGATTAGGTATTTATGCTGATGCTTGGGATGTACATACCTATAATATTAATATTTATCAAAACAGAATTCATCACTGTTCGGAAACAGGATTAGCTGTCGCTTCGGAGTCAGGAGGACTAATCGAAAATGTAAATATTTACAATAATATTATCTACTTTAACAAATACGGAGGAATCGAAATAGGTTCTTGGAGTGATATCGGATTTCAAGGTGTAAAACCAATCAATAATATTAAAATATTCAACAATACCTGTTATAAAAACGGAGGGTATGATAACGGATGGGGATATGGAATTGAAATTGATAATCCAGACGCTAGTAATGTGATGATTAGAAATAATATATTTAGTGAAAACAGCGCTCAATTAGCAATTCAGCAAATCGCAAATAGCGCTATTGTTGATCATAATTTATTCTATGGAAATAATACAGCATCAGGGACGCTATTTGGAGTTGATAGTATTGTAGGAGATCCATTATTCGTAGATCCAACTAATTATGATTTTCATTTGTCAATGAATTCTTCTGCAATTGACAATGGAAATTCTATCGATGCTCCAAATGTTGATTTTGAGAACAATAGTCGTCCATTTGGAAACGGTTATGACATTGGAGCTTTCGAATATTCATCGCCTTTAACGATTAAAAAAAATGTAGCATCGGAAAGTTTAGTAGAAATATACCCAAACCCTTGTTCAGATCAATTGACGATTGAAATTAAAGGAGATCAATATCAAAACTATACCTTGCAACTTTTCGATAGTAAAGGAGCTTTAATAAGCGATAGTAGTTACTCTAATCTAAAGCAAAATAAAATTGTTTTTCACACCAGTAATATAAAATCAGGATTATACACCTTGACGATATCGACTAATAATGAATTGATAGAAAAGAAAAAAGTTATTGTACAATAGTTAAAAACTACTTTAAAATCTGTACACCAATCCCGCAATTCAAACACTTTTTAGGAACACAATAATTCGTATAAAGTTCAATAATTCCTTGCGATTGCATAGCAGAATTGGATTCCATACCCAAAGATTTCCAAAGCGTAACAATCGAATTGTTTTCCGAAGGTAAATCAGCAACTAGTTTTGTAGCGTAATTACAATACCGTTCGTCATTTATAGATTTTCCATAAGCAAAACTTATTGGACTTATGACATTTATAATAATGTTGTGAATGAGCATTTTGCCAACCGTATTTTTAGTCTTTTCGGTTTCTTTTCCAAATGTATAATGTGTTTTCCAATAGTCACTGGTAGAAACTTTTAGAACCTTTTTATAATCTTCTATTGTTGCAAAATCTCTAATTAAGGCGAATAGCTGATGATTATTAAATAGAATTTGAGCGATTTGAGCAATTCTAATCGTAGGGAAATTTGGAGGTCTAAGTTTGGATAATTTCCAATTGACAAGCTCCATGGAAGTCAGTACGTATTTTTGTTTCAAAAATAAATATTCCTTTCGCAATGTTATAAAATAGTCATCCTCAATGTTTTCTAAACTCAAATATCCCGCTTGACCATAAAGTAAAGCTTCCAAAGAAAAAAGGTTATGATGCTCTTTTTGAATAATCTTAAAAGAAGTCTTTGCCGATAGTATAGACATCGCATCACCATTTACTTTCATACCAAAATAACGCATCAAAAAATGGAGGTAAGTCTGGTTCCAATCTCCTTTGTTATTTTTTAATGTGTCAAGAATTGTATTTGTTTTCGTTTCCAAACGTTCTACTATTAAGCGGTCCAACCAATTGTTCTTTGTAAACGAATTTACCTCTTCTATTTGCCGTTGACAAGCGATTTTCAAACCATTATTAATAAAGTAAGTGTATTCGTCAAATTTTTTATTATCAATCAAGTCTTTTAATTCCACGGTAGGGATTACTTCCCCGTTTTGATTTTTAATTTCCTTGTCATTTTCAAATACAACATGAAGAATTACATTGTTGTAAGCTTTATCATACTGATGTCTGTGCAAATTCCAATCGGAGGATTTTACATGAATTTCAATGTTTCCATACCAATCTGTATTACCAATAGAAACTCTTCCTTCTAAAAAATCTGGCCCTGAATTTTTATTATGAAATCCAATAGCTTTCACCAAAACATTGTCTCCTTCATTTGTAGTCAAAAGCGAAGGGTTAAATTTCTGAAATTTCCAAAGATAATGGAGGTAGTCTTCGTTCATATTTTTTTGTAAAATGTACAACGTATTATGTACAATGTTTTATGATGTTTTAAACAAAAAAAGGTGATTGCATACGCAATCACCTTTCAAATATACTAATTTATTAGATTAGTCTTGAATATTTTAATCTTCAAGTCTTTCGTCTAATATTACAATTCCAACAATCCGTTAGTTTTCTTAACACCTTCAGCACTTTCAATCATTTTAGCTTTCTCAGCATCAGATAAATCAATTTCTACGATTTTTTCGATACCATTCTTTCCTAAAATTACAGGAACACCAATACAAAGGTCATTCAAACCAAACTCACCTTCTAATAAAGAAGAACAAGGGAACATTTTCTTAGAATCTAACGCAATAGCTTTTACCAATTCAGAAACAGCAGCACCTGGAGCATACCAAGCAGAAGTTCCTAATAAACCAGTTAAAGTAGCTCCTCCAACTTTAGTGTCAGCAGAAACTTGCTCCAAACGTTCTGGGCTTAAAAACTCAGAAACAGGAACTCCATTTCTTACAGCTTTAGCTGTCATAGGAACCATTCCTTTGTCAGAATGACCACCGATAACCATACCATCTACATCAGAGATAGGACAACCTAAAGCTTCTGCTAAACGGAATTTAAAACGAGCGCTATCTAAAGCTCCTCCCATTCCTATAATTCTATTCTTAGGTAAACTTGTCGTTTTGTGAACTAAGTAAGTCATTGTATCCATTGGGTTAGAAACCACAATGATAATTGTATTTGGAGAATGCTCAATTAAGTTAGAAGAAACTGTTTTTACAATTCCAGCGTTAATTCCAATTAATTCTTCTCTAGTCATTCCTGGTTTTCTAGGAATTCCTGAAGTGATAACGCAAACATCACTACCTGCGGTTTTAGAATAATCGTTCGTACTACCAACTACTTTTGTGTCAAATCCGTTTAACGAAGCCGTTTGCATTAAATCCATTGCTTTACCTTCAGCATAACCTTCTTTAATATCTAAGATTACTACTTCTGCAGCGAAATCTTTTATTGCAATGTACTCAGCACAACTCGCACCAACAGCACCTGCTCCAACAACTGTAACTTTCATAATTATTATGTATTTATTTATAGTTTAAAAAATTAAGTCCTAAAGGTAGTAAATCTTTAGGACTTTTAGCAATTCTGTTTTTATTAAAAATCGAATTTATATATGTTTTTTATTCATCTATTCAGAAAGTACAACTATTGGAATAGGAGAATGCATCGTTAGTTTCTTAGAAATACTTTTGTGAAATAAACTTTCAAAGAACCCTCTCTTTTTAGAAATAACGACCAACAAATCAATGTGATGACTGATGATGTAGTCTAAAATTTCGGATTCATAATCACTGTTTTCTAAAAAATTAAAGGTATGCTCAAACCCTACAAATAGTTCATCTAAATCTGCTGATTGGTCAATAATATCTATAGGGTCAACTTTAGATAAATCTTCAGAAACATTAATTAAGTGAAAGTTTCCATTAAAAGCTGTAGCGATTTCTTTTACAGTGCCAAAAAGTGAAACGTTTTTTAAGTTTTTCAAATCAGTCGATACAGCGATATTTAAATTATCTTCCAAAGAAAAATCTTCAGGTATAGCAATTAATGGTTTATCAATCTTTTGGATTAAACTAGCAGTATTACTTCCAACAAAAGCTTCTTTTACTCCTGAAGCTCCTGTAGTTCCCATTATTACAAGGTCAATATTTTTTTCTTCTATGTAAGTTTGAACAGCAACTGATAATTCATCGTGGTGTGAAATAGTTTCAATTGTTACATTTGGAAACTCAGCTTCTATTTTTTTCTTTACCTTAGTTAATCCATTCATACTGTCTTTTTTTAGAATGTCAGTTAAGTCAATCATAACAGAAGAATGAGGTATGGTATAAGAATTTAATAAGAATATTTTACTTGGAATTTTAGCCGATAATTGGATCGCATATTTTAAAGCGTTATATGCTGCTTTCGAAAAATCGGATGGTACTAGGATGTTTTTCATTTTATTAGTAGTGTTAGAATAAATAATTTAATATTTATATAGGGTTAAATGGGTTTTAGTGTGTAATTTTGTTTTTGTAAACAAAAATAAAGTTTTTATAAGAATTTTAGTATGATTATCATTAGTTAAAAAAGTGATTTTAGTCAGTAAATAAATACAAACAATGAATAGTATTGTCGTTTTTAATAATGTTTTAAGAGTTCAAAGTGCTACTTTTTGGATGTCTTATGTTGTGTTGGCTAGTCTCATTATTTTTGCTTTTACGTTTCAATCGAATAATGTTGTTCACATTGCTTTAAAAAGTTTTTTTAATCTTCAGTTTTTTAAACAATCGATTCGGAATAACACGAATTCGGTTGTTAATTTTGGACGCGTATTGATTGTAAATACTTTTTTAGTCTTAGGACTTACGATCTATTATTTTTTAGGAGATATTTTAAGTAGCATCTATCATTTAGATAAAGCCTTTGTTTTCTTTACAATTCTTATTTTAATCATTTTGTGGTATTGGCTAAATGTTCTTATTCGTACAGTAATAGCCAAAGTTTCTTCAATTGAAGTTATTGATAAAGAGCTGGAATTGTATAACCAGTTTTTCTTTCAGTCTTTAGGAATTTTGTTGTTGCCTGGAGTTGTTGGTTTATATTTTTTTCCTACTGATGTTTCAGGGCTAGATCTTCGTTTTTTTGCTGAAATATATGTCCAATTTATTATTGTTTTAACCTTTTTAAATAAACTATTTCAAAGTCTATTTCAAAGCTTTGAAATAAAAATTTCATGGTTTTATATTTTTTTGTACCTTTGCACCCTTGAAATATTACCGTTATGCATTGGTTATCAGTTGCTACTAGGTTAATTAGTGTGTTATAGAAGTATTCAAGGACGAATAAAATAGAACACTATGCCAATAAAATCAATTTTAGTTTCCCAGCCTCAACCGGTCTCAGGGAAAAATCCTTTCGAAAATTTAGCAGAAAAATTTAAACTTCAAATAGACTTTAGGTCTTTTATTCATGTAGAAGGAGTAGGAGAACAAGAGTTTAGAAAAGATAGAATAGATTTGTCTAAGTTTACAGCTGTAATTCTAACGTCTCGAAATGCCATAGACCATTATTTTAGAATGGCGAAGGAAACTCGATTTGTTGTTCCTGATGATATGAAATACTTTTGTATTTCTGAAGCTGTAGCTTATTATTTACAAAATTACATAGTTTATAGAAAACGTAAAATCTTTGTAGGGAAACAGCGAATAGTTGATTTGGTAGATGTTTTAAAAAGACAGAAAAAAGAAACGTTCTTAGTGCCATGTTCCAATATTCAACGCTCTGTAATACCAGAGCAATTAGAAAAAATTGGTTTAAATTTCACAAATGCAACCTTATTTAAAACAGTTTGTAGCGATCTTTCCGATTTAGAAGACGTAAAATATGATATGCTTGTTTTTTATAGCCCATCTGGATTAGAGTCTTTGTTTTTGAATTTTCCAGATTTCAAACAAGGAGATACCAAAATTGCAGTTTTTGGACCTACTACTCAAAAAGCAGTAGAAGATTTAGGTTTGAGAATAGACGTAAGAGCGCCTCAGCCAGGGACTCCATCTATGACAATGGCGATTGAAAAATATATAAAAGATAATCAATAAAAGCTATTTGCTTTGAGTCTTGATTTCAAAGCGCAAAATATTTAAAAGGTCGAAATTTTCGACCTTTTTTGTTTTTCGACAAGTTGAATCTAAATAATTGAGAATGAGAAATACTTTAAAAAGGCATAACATGCTAAAAAGTAGAGTTGTGATAGATGATATTTTTAAACAAAAAAATAGATTCATAGAATATCCGCTTAGTGTTAGTTGGGTGGTACAAGAAAATAATATACCTACTCGAATGGTTTTTTCCGCTCCCAAAAGAAAATTTAAAAGAGCTGTAGATCGCAATCGTTTAAAGCGGTTATTGAAAGAAGCTTATCGAACAAATAATAAAACATTTTTAGATTCACTGAAAGCGAATAATCAAAGTTTAGCTTTTTATATTGGTTATATCGGAAAGGAAATTTTACCTTACCAAACAATAGAAGACAAAATAAAAGAAGCTTTAATTCGTTTAATAATACAAATAGAGAAAAAGGATGAAAATTAAACATTATATATTAATATTTATTGCGGTTATATTTTTAACAAGCGCAAGTACTTACACCGTTTCTTACTACTTCAATGATCGGGATGATGATAATTATTTTGAAATAACCAAAAACCTAAGAACCATGTCTGCGGTTTATAATGTAATCAATACTTATTACGTTGATGAGCCACAGCCTGGCGAAATGATGAAAACAGGAATTGATGCAATGCTTAAATCATTAGATCCTTATACCGTTTACATTCCTGAAAGTAGAATCGAAGATTATCGTTACATGACCACAGGTCAATATGGAGGGATTGGTTCCCTTATTCAAAAACAAGGAGAACATATTATTATTTCAGAACCTTATGAAGGTTTTCCTGCTCAAAAAAATGGATTAAAAGCAGGGGATGTTTTATTGGAAGTTGATGGGAAATCGGTGGAAAATAAATCGGTAAAAGATATGAGTACAATCCTAAAAGGAGGAGCTGGAACAGAACTTACTGTAAAGTTTAAAAGAGGCGAAGAAATAAAAGAATTGACTTTTGAAAGAGAGGAAGTAAAGGTTGCTGAAGTTCCTTATTTTGGAATGATAGACGAAGAAATTGGCTATGTTAAATTAACGTCATTTACCAATACAGCAAGTCAAAATGTAGGGAAAGCTCTTCGAAAACTAAAGGATAGTTTAGGGATGAAAAAAGTTATTTTTGATTTAAGAGATAACGGAGGAGGATTGTTGCATGAGGCTGTTAATATTGTTAATTTTTGGACTCCAAAAGGTCAGGTTGTGGTAGAAACAAAAGGAAGGATTGAAGCAATGAACAGAGCATTTAAAACAAATAATAAACCTTTTGATTTAGAAATGCCAGTTGCTGTTTTAATTAATGGTCACTCAGCATCTGCAAGTGAAATTGTGTCGGGAAGTATTCAAGATTTGGATCGTGGAGTTGTAATAGGAGAAAGAAGTTATGGAAAAGGATTGGTACAACAAACAAAAGATATCAATTTTGGAAGTAAAGTTAAGGTTACTATTGCAAAGTATTATACGCCAAGTGGTCGATGTATTCAGAAGTTAGATTATGCCAATAGAGACGGAAAAGGAGTTGTTCATGAAGTTTCAGACAGTTTAATCCATGTTTTTAAAACAAAAAAAGGAAGAATCGTAAAAGATGGTAGAGGAGTAGATCCAGATGTGGAGGTAGAGTTAGGGACTTATAGTAAGCTGACGGCAGTTTTAATGGTGAAAAATTATATATTTAATTATGCAACAAAGTACCAAAGACTTCATCCAACAATTGCTAGTAGTAAAGAATTTAAGCTGTCGGACGAAGCGTACAATGAATTTGTAGAAAGTATAAAAAGCGAAGATAAAATTAGTTATACTACCGATTCGCAAGAGCTGTTAGAGCAATTAAAAGAAATTGCAAAAGAAGAAAAATATTTAAAAGATTCAGAAAAAGAGTTTGGAGCATTACTAACTAAGCTAACTCCAAGTCTTGATTCAGATTTGTTGAGGTATAAAGACGAAATTGTTCAATTGTTAGAAAACGAAATTGTATCTAGGTATTATTATCAAAAAGGGCGTGTAGAAGCGGCTTTAAAATACGATGATTATATTGAGGAGGCGGTAAAAGTGCTTAACGACAAAAAGTTATACAATGAAATATTGTCGGTTAAATAAATAATTCGAGAGAAGTATTACATGGAATTTATTCAACGTCTTGATCTAAGTTTTTGGAATGCTATAAAAAGATATAAGCTTCATTTTTTTGAATACAATACAGTCTTTTTTTGTATCGTTCTAGCCGTAGGCTTGTCAACAGGAGAAATCTTAATGAGTATTGGAACAATTGGCTTAGTCGTCAATTGGTTGGTCGAAAGACGTTTTTTGAGTAAGTGGCAACTCGTAAAAACAAGAGCTTACATTCCATTGTTGCTAGTTAGTTCATTTCTTATATTCCTGTTTTGGCTACTAAACTCGTCCAATTTAACGTATGCAGTACATGATTTAAAAATAAAGTTACCACTTTTATTTTTACCACTAGTTCTAGGGACAATAGAAATAAAAAACAAAAACACGAATTTGATTCTTGCCTTTTTTGTTGCTGCGGTTACATTTAGTACGCTCGTTAGTTATTTAGTTTTTTTAGAAGTTATACCCATAGAAAAAAACTTAGATGATGTTCGAAATATTTCCATTTTTATTTCACACATTCGTTTGAGTTTACTAATTTGTATGTCAATTGTGTTACTTGCTTTTTATTCTGTTAAAACAAAAAAAGTTTTATTTAAAACAGGCGCTTTATTCCTAATCCTTTGGTTTATTTATTTTCTTACTGTTTTACAAGCTGTTACAGGAATAGTGATTTTACTGGTTTTAACAATTGTATTTGTGCTTAAATTTATCATAAAAAGGGTTGGTTTATTCGTAAAACTATTAATTCTATTATCAGTTGTTTCTTTTGGGTTTTACGCTTTTTGGGATGTGAATTCTATTTATAAGAATAATTTTATAGCACCATCAGTCGATGTTTTAGCCTTGGATGAAAAAACAGAAGGCGGAGAAATTTATCAGCACAAGCTAGAAGAAGATTGGGTCGAAAACGGGAATAGGGTTTGGTATTATATTGCTCCACTAGAATTGGATGCTGCATGGAACAAAAGAAGTGCGATGAAGTTAGATTCCTTAGATTTGAAAGGGCAGCCACTCTGGGGAACTTTGTACCGTTTTTTGGCATCTAAAGGTTTGCGAAAAGATAAGAAAGGAGTTGAAAATTTAACCGATTTGGAAATAAAAGAAGTTGAAAACGGTAAAACTAACTGTTGTGAAAATTTGTCTGGCTTAAATTTAAGAATAAAAAAAACATTGTTTGAATTTATAGCGTATAGAAAAGGACAAGACCCCAATGGACATTCAATAATACAACGGATAATCTATTTAAAAACAAGCGTTAAAATAATCAAAAACAATTTGCTATTTGGTGTAGGTCTTGGTGATGTTGATGATGTATTTATGCAATACTACGAAGAAGATAACTCTCAGCTTAGAGGGAGTAATCGAAAAAGAGTACACAATCAATTTTTAAGCATACTGGTAGCACTAGGTATTTTTGGGTTTATTTTTTGGGTTTTTGCGCTATTATTTCCTTATTTTTATTTAGAAAATAAATCACCGCTATATTTATATTTTTTAATTATAATTTTAATTAGTTTCATGACCGATAACACACTAGAAAGACAAGCAGGAGTTATGTTTTTTAGCTTTTTTAATAGCTTAATTCTTTTTCAGCTATCAAAAAAAGAAGGCTAGAATTTTCTCTAAATTTGGTAATTAGCTGATTTATTGTAAATTGCAATAGAAATCAAACCATTATGAAAAAATACTATACCCTACTAATTATTATAAGTTCTACTTTTTTTGCTAAAGCCCAATTAACGTGGAGCGACGATGTAGCAGAAGTTTTTTACCAAAATTGTACCTACTGTCACAACCCTTCAGGAATTGCACCCTTTAGTTTAGTCAATTATCAAGACGCTTATGACTTTAGGTTATCTATTTCCCCAGCCGTAGCCAATGGAATCATGCCTCCTTGGAAAGCAGATTCTAGCTATCAAAGATATTCGCACGAAAGAATTCTTAGCGCTACCGAAAAATCAACAATTTTAGATTGGATAGCTCAAGGAGCTCCAGAAGGAAATGCGTCAAATACACCACCTCCACCAGTTTATAACAATGAAGGATTCTTAACTCAAACACCTGATTTGGAACTTCAACTACCAACTTATACAAGTACAGCAACAGCTATACACGATGATTACGTTTGTTTTGCTGTACCAACAGGATTATTAACAAATAAAAAAATTAGAGCTTTCGAAGTTATACCAGGGAATACAAGTATCGTGCACCATGCCTTGGTTTATGTCGATAAAAGCGGAACCTATCCGACCGATACAACAAGTGGGGATTGTAACGGTCCATCAGACGAAAACACAACAGACCTCTTGGGCGGTTATACGCCAGGAGCTTTACCAACCGTATTTCCAGGGCAGGGGAATGTAAATTTTGGATACACAATAGAGCCAGGAGCAAATATAGTTTTGGCAATGCATTATCCCGAAGGTTCAGCAGGGTTAAAGGACAGTACTAAAATTCGATTTTTCTTTTACGACGACGCAGTAAGCATTAGAGAAGTCAAAAGCGCACCAGTATTACAAAATTGGAATTTCACAATACCAGCCGATAGCATATCTCCAGTTAGCGACACTTATGATTTGCCAATCGATGTTTCTCTGTTGAGCGTTTTCCCTCACATGCATTTATTAGGGAAAACAATAGAATCTTTCGCTACTACACCAACCAACGACACAATACCTTTAGTTCGAATCAACCATTGGGATTTCGATTGGCAAGAGTTTTTATTTTTCGAATACATCAAAAAAATACCCGCAAACTCTACACTTTACGGAAATGCAACTTACGACAATACAACCAACAATCATCACAACCCCAATAATCCCCCCGCCGATGTTAGCGCAGGATTAAACACTTCCGACGAAATGTTTTTAATTTATTTTCACTTTTCATTTTACCAATCAGGAGACGAAAACTTAAATTTAGACAGCCTTACACAAGAATTTTACGCTGTTCAAGTAGAAGAATATAACAAAGAGTCCGAAATCAAAGTTTATCCAAATCCATTCGCAGGAAACACCACTATAGAATTTTCAGCCAACAAAACAACAACCGCAAGTGTTTATATTTACGACATCTCAGGAAGATTAGTGACTAAGTTATTGGACAAAGAACAAGTAAGCAAAGGAATTACCTCATTAACTTGGAACGGAAACAACAGTAAAGGAGCAAAAGCCCCAGCAGGAATTTACTTTTATTCGATATTAAAAGACGGAGAATATTTCTCAGGTAAAATAATGAAAACACAAGCAAATTAGAATAAAAACTGAGGATATTTGGGCGTTTAAACGGGCTATCCATTTGTAGTTTTTATTGCTAAAAAAAGTTAATCTAAGTCAAAAAGGAGCTCATAAAATCGCTCTTTTCGACCAAGATTAACTAATTTTTAGAAACAAAAAGCTAACATTCCTATCCCTAACGCATCTAAAAATTATTAGCTCAAAAATCAAAAATAGATTCTAACTAGACTTAAAAGAAAAATACTTTTTTTTGTTTCTTCACAAAACAAATTACATTCAATCTTTTGTCATAACGTGAAACGGTCTTTCGTTTTTTGTCATCCAAGAATGCTTGAATTCAAGTAATATATAAGTCATTTTGGTTTGGAGTTTCACATTATATGTTAAAATATCAATAATGTAACTTTTGTTCTATCGTATAGTTATAAAAATTGTATTTTTGTAAAAATAAATTTAACTAATAATAAAAATAAAAAATATGTATCCACCAGAATTAGTCGCTCCAATGAAAGAAGAGTTAATCAACTCAGGATATACCGATGTTACAACGGTAGAAGAAGTAGATCGTTTTTTGAATGTAGATAAAGGAACGACCTTTGTTGTTATAAACTCAGTATGTGGTTGCGCAGCATCAAACGCAAGACCAGCAGCTCGAATAGCTAAAACAAACGCTAAAACACCAGATAATTTCATCACTGTTTTTGCAGGAGTTGACAAAGAAGCGGTAAACCAAGTTAGAAAATATTGTTTGCCTTATCCAGGATCTTCACCAAGTATGGCTTTGTTTAAAGATGGACAATTGGTTCATTTTGTAGAAAGACACCATATCGAAGGTCGTCCAGCAGAGATGATAGCGGAAAATATTGCAGCAGCATTCAATGAGTTTTGCTAAATAGATTTTAGATTAAAAAAAGGAAGTAAATTATTTACTTCCTTTTTTTTTGTTAAAAACAAAAATATAATCACTTGATTTATAGTTTGTTACTCTACTTTGCTTAAAGTAATTCAGAAACTGTTGTGGATATCCTTTTGAGCGAGGTATTGCCATCATTCTAAATTATTTAAATATTTGTACCATAATTGAATTATTGCATCAGTAAGAATTTTAAAAACGAAATAATTAAGTATTGAAAGCTTAATCATTTTAATTGTTTTTTTTGTTTGAGCGGAGGTATTCAAATTTGCTACACTTATGAATGGAAATTATAATATAATGGGAATGTTTCCGTTGCGCTTGTTTTTGTTGCACCAAGAACGAACAACGTTACATGTTCACGAGCCTCGGTTCTTACAGTTGATTAGCGACTGTATCGAAAACGATTCTTATTTTGGAATCCCTTTTCAATCCAAAACAAAATTTCACGAGCACGGTTCGGTTGTCAGAGTAGTAGAAGTGGTAGAACAATACGAGAATGGAGAAATAGATGTCCTTATAGAGTGTGTGCAAAATTTTAGATTAATTTCATTTGAGGCTAAAGATGAAGATAAGTTGTATCCAAGCGGAGCAATAAAATCATTAAACCCAATAGCAATTGAGCATAACGAAGAGTTAATAGAATATGCCTACGATTACAATAAGCTTCTTTTTAGAGAAGAAGGAAATACTGAAGCAGAAACAGTTGATATCAGAAAAATAATTAGCTTGCTAAGTTTAAAAGATGAAGAGAAGTTAAAGCTATTTCGATATAATCCAATCAAACAAATTCAGTTTTTAATTCACAAATTAAAGTATATGTCTATCCTAGTTCATAAAGAAAAACTAGTTGCACATCAGTACCATTTAAATTAATTGAAAATAAAAGGCATTAATCTTGATAATAAGATTAAACATACTAATACTACGCATTCAAACAAGTGAAATTTTTTATACTTATAATTTTATTAATTCCAATTTTGGGAACAACTCAATTGCTAGACAATAGAAAGTGTAATGTCTTTTCGGATGATAATTTTTTCTATGAAGACTTCATTAAAAAAAATAAGATAAAAAAAATAACAGGAACCATATCTACAAAAAAGAGTCTTCAGGTTATAGAACAACGAAATCTAGTCAACACTTATCTGTTTGATAAACAAGGGAGGTTGGAAAAACAATACAGGTCGTTTAATTATTCAACTAGAAAAGATACGACCTTTTTTACTTATTTCTACAATATTGATAACCAAATTACAACAAAAAGAACAAGCGATAGTTATGGTTTTTTTTCAAATAATTATAAGTACAATAAAGATGGATTGATGCTTAGTAAATCCTATTGTAGAGACGAAAATATTGGAACAGATAAGAATCATTTTAAGCTAGGGAAACAGCATGTCATTGTTGAAGAAACGTTTTCTCACCAAAAAACAGATTCTACGGCAGCCATAAAAACCTACAATACGCACGGTAAGGAATATCAGTTATTTACTACTTTCTTTAACGATTTGGGATTCATTACAAAAGAAGAAAAAAAGTTAATAATTAATAAAAAGAAAAGCATAATCACCTATAAGTATAATGATAAAGGATTGGTGAGTGAAAAGACAACCTTTCCAAATTTTAATAAAAAAGAGAATACAGCTCAAAAATATAAATATGACGAGTTTGGAAACCTCGAATATATAGACGAATATACCAATGGTAAGCATATTACACACAACGAAATAATCTACAATAAATCAACATTACTAATGAAAGCTTTGTTGATTCAGGACATTGAAACCAACTATATAAAAATTATAAAATATAAATACGAATATTGGTAAAATAAGAGATTAGAAAGTTTTTTTAGCGGACTTTTTTAAATAGCTTTGTTCTTCTAAAATTAAACCTATGTTAAAAGAAAAAATACAAACAGCATTAAACAAGCAAATAGAATTAGAAGCATCATCTTCTCAGTTTTATCTTGCCATGGCATCTTGGTCAGAAACAATTGGTTTAACAGGAACATCTATGTTTTTGTATAAACATAGTGACGAAGAACGATTTCACATGCTGAAATTAGTTAAGTTTGTAAACGAAAGAGGAGGTCAAGCCTTAATTCCGCATATAAGCAAACCTCCAACAACTTTCGAATCGTTAGAAAATATTTTTAAACTATTGCTAGAGCACGAATTAAATGTAACAGATAGTATAAATAACATAGTTGATTTATGTCTTCAAGAAAAAGATTATACAACTTACAATTTTATGCAATGGTACGTTTCGGAGCAACTAGAAGAAGAAGCTTTAGCCAGAACAATTTTAGATAAATTAAAGTTAATTGGAGCAGACAAAGGCGGACTTTATATGTTTGATAGAGATTTAGAGATTTTAGCGAAAACGTTGATAATAGATTCTAGTAAATAAACGTTTATCAAAAAGTTACTACTAATATTATCTTTACTCCTTTTAGGAGGTGTCGTTAATGAGACTTATGGACAATACCGTGATGGGTCTTCAAAGAAAAAAAAGAAACGAAAAAAGAAAAAGCCTTTGTTTGGAAAAGGACCTAGTCATGCAAAAGCGGGCGTAAATCCTTTTTCTGGAAATAAGCAAAAAAATCACAGGGTTAACATAAACGATAGTCCTTTTGCAACAAAATCTAAAGGAAAGAAAAAAAGAAAGCCACTTCCAAAAAAAGGAAAAGCGAGTAATAAACCGAAGTTTTCAAATAAAAAACCTAAAAAGAGTAAGGTTAAACGTTAGATCTGGAATAGTTATTGCTTTGTTAGAGGTAAGGAAGTTTTTATTTAGAGTATATTATTTTTTTTTGTATATTGCGTCAACTTAAGTTTATTTAATTGAAAAATATATTGTACATATTTTTATTTTTTTTACTAAACAGTGTTTCTGTTTTTGGTCAAAATGACGCTGCCTCAAAGGCAAATAATAAAATAAAAGGAATTTATGTATATCAATTTGCTAAGAATGTAGATTGGCCTCCAAAAGATAAAAAAGGAGATTTTACAATTGCTGTTTTGGGAAATCAAATGTTTTACGAACAATTAAAAAGTGCTTATACAGGTAAGAATATAGGAAGTCAAAAAATTTCCGTTATTTTTTATAAAAACATTTCAGAAGTTAAAGCTCCCCATTTATTATATGTTTCTCCGTACAATAAAAAAACAGCAACCGCTTTAGCTAAAAAACTAAAAAATGATAAAACATTGATTATTGGAGAAGATAAAGGCTTGCTAAACAATGGTGTGATAATAAATTTTGTTGCAAAAAATAATAAGTTAGCATTCGAAATTAGTCAACTTAATGCTAAGAAGAAAGAGTTAATAATAAGCCAAACGTTGGCTAAGCTAGCAATTGTAGTTGTTTCATAATGATAAAAAAAGGAATTTACATATTAGTTTTTATACTGCTTAATTTTGTCAGTTGGTCTTCTTATGCGCAAGACTATAACAAATATTGTGCTTATGCCGATTATGCAAATACAGCTTACGAAAGAGATCAGATAGAAGTGGCTATCGCCTTAATGGATTCAGCAATACAGAAATGTCCAGAACAAATGGACAATACTATAAGTTGGTTTAATTTTGCATTATTCAACAAACAATTAGCGAAAAAAACAAAAGATCTTAAATTGAGAGAGAAAACACTTTTTGCAATATTAAAAGCTAGGGAGTTAGATGTTAATAATGAATTTGAAGATAATATTAATAACGTAATTAAAGGACTTGCAATTTATTATAAAAATGACGCCATAAAAGAACTAAACGATACCTCTTCTAATTTTTCTGGAGCAATTGAAAATTACAAAAAATATAAAGAACTAATCGTTGAAGCTAATCCGAATGTAAATCTAAAAAAAGAAGATATTCGTTTCTACAATGTGTTAGCAGAACGAAATTTGATAAAATATAAAAATAATGAAGACTTGTATAAAAATCATTTAGATTCTACAATTTTATGTTACAAAAGAGTTATAGATATAGATAGTACAAGCGTTGATGCTTATTTTGATTTAGCTACAGTTTATTTTAATGAAGCGATTGTGCTTGTTAATCAATTGGATGTAGATGCAGACTTGTTTGAACTAATTGAAGTTGATAAAAGAAAAGCAGAGTTAGCTTTATTGAGTATACCGCTATTAAAAAAAGTGTTGGAACTAGAGCCTAAAAATTCTAAAGCAATTTATAGTTTAGCCGCTTGTTATAAATTAATCTCGCAAGAAGAAGAATATGTTAGTTATCTTGAAATGCTTAAAGAAGTTGACCTAGAATATTATAATGATATTTACAAAACGGAACCTTAATTCATAAAAATGAGATTTACAGTAGGTAAAAAAATAGGTTTAGGTTTCTTATTAATCGGGTTTTTGTTGTTGACAGTATTTGGTGTAACCTTGTACGTTCTTACAGGCGCAGAAAAAACAATGCAAACGAGCATTAACAACAATAAACGCTATATAGAAGTTGGTCAGCCAACAGTAGATAAGTTAATTGCATTAAAGTTTAGCCTTAATAATGCTCTAAAGTATATTCAACATATTACTTATCAACAAACCAAATCTAACGCTGAAGAACGGACGATTCTTAATGCAATTCTTAAAGCAAATATACCAGGAGATTTAATTTTTCTTGATAGTATAAAAGAACAATGGTCAGGAAATAAAAAATCACAAAATATAGAATTATTTCAGTCCATTAAGAAAGATATTGAAAGTACAACCAAAGATTACTACGCTAAAATTGGTAATGTACTTAAAGGATATGAAGATTATGAAGGTTTAGGAGTCTTTGAAGCGCAAACAGATTACGAATTAGATATCAATCCTCGTTTTCAGACTATCATTAAAAATGTAGAGATACTCTTGATAATTAAAAATAAAGAACTAGAAGAACAAAAAGCAAAAAGTTCAGCTTCTTTTGAAACAACAAATTTAAAGTTTAATATTTTATTTTGGGGGATATTATTGGCTGGAATGGTTCTTATTGCAGGAACATTTGTTATTGCAACATTTACAACGTTAAGTATTACGAAACCCGTTCAAGAATTGAAAACCTTTTTGATTGATTTAGGGAGGGGGATTATTCCAGAAAAGCACATAAAACCTTCAAACGATGAAATTGGAGAAATGGCAGTAGCCATGAATAATTTGGTAGATGGGCTTGAAAGAACAACCACTTTCGCAAATGAAGTAGGGAGAAGTAATTTTAATTATCCATACGAACCTTTGAGTGACAACGATACACTAGGACACGCATTGCTTGTCATGAAAGATGAGCTTGCTGAAAGTGAAAGAGAATTGGAACAAAAAGTGGTTGAAAGAACAAAAGAAGTTGTTCGTCAAAAAGAGGAAATTGAACATCAAAGTGAGACTTTAGAAGAACTTTACAAAGATATTACGGCAAGTATTCGTTATGCGAAACGTCTTCAAGATTCTATTCTACCTCAAGATAGGTACATAAAAAAGATACTTCCAAATTCGTTTGTTTTATTTAAGCCTAAAGATATTGTTAGTGGTGACTTTTATTGGATTCAAGAATCTGGAGATGAGGTCGTGTTCTCTGCTGTTGATTGTACAGGTCATGGTGTTCCTGGGGCTTTTATGAGTTTGATTGGAGCAAATGCTTTAACGCGTATCGTAAGTGAAAACAAGGTAACTAAACCATCGGTTGTCTTAGACGAATTAAATAGACTGTCTTCGGAAGCGCTAAATAAATCGGAAGCTGGGAACGAAGTAAGAGACGGAATGGATGCCGCTTTGTGTACACTTAATAAAAAGACAAATGTTCTACAATATGCAGGAGCCAACAACCCTTTGTATTTAATTAGAAACAACGAAGTCATTCAAATAAAAGCAGACAAATTTGCAATAGCAGGTTTTGTTCCCGATACAAAAAACTATACAAATCACGAATTACAACTAGAGAAAGGTGATGTAATTTATTTGTTTTCTGATGGCTATGCTGATCAATTTGGCGGAGAAAAAGGAAAAAAGTTTATGTACAAAAAATTTAGAAACCTTTTGCTCGATGTAAAAGACAAGACTCCAATAGAACAAAAAAGTATTTTAAATTCAACGCTTGAAAATTGGCGTGGAATCCACGAACAAGTAGATGATATTCTTGTTATTGGTGTTCAGATAAAATAGAGGGGTGGTTTGTCACTCTTCTGGTATAAATAGCATTCTTCGACCTCCAATTACAAAAAGAACTTTTGCATATGGGATATACCTTTTTCTTATATTTTTTTTGTCTATAAAAACATAGTCGATGACTTCTGATTTATTTTGCCACTCTGTCACAACCTACTGCCACTATATTTTCAAAAATAAGTCAATTTGTCGAATAATCAATTTGGCATAAAAACTGACTGTTCCCGTTTGTAAAATTGTTAAAACTAAAATTAAGATAAAAAATGGGAGTTAATGTAAAACCATTGGCAGATAGAGTTCTTATTGAGCCAGCTGCCGCTGAAACAAAAACAGCAGGAGGAATTATTATACCAGACGCGGCAAAAGAAAAGCCAGCAAAAGGAACTGTGTTGGCTACAGGAAATGAAAAGTTAACTTTTACAGTAAAAAAAGGAGATACTGTTATGTATGGACAATACAGTGGAACTGAAATTACAGTAGAAGGAAAAAAGTATATAATTATGAAAGAGAGCGATATTTACGCAATCTTAGGGTAATTCTTTAGCTCAATAAATTTGAGTACAATATAATATATTTTACAAATAGAAGTCTTGAGTCTATTAGTCTTAAGTCTATTTAATCTAAAAACAAAAATGGCAAAAGAAATAAATTTTGATATAGAAGCTAGAGATGGCTTAAAAAAAGGAGTAGATGCATTAGCAAATGCAGTAAAAGTAACACTTGGACCAAAAGGGAGAAACGTAGTTATCGATCGTAAATTTGGAGCGCCACATGTTACAAAAGATGGGGTAACTGTTGCAAAAGAAATTGAATTGAAAGATCCTATTGCAAATATGGGAGCTCAAATGGTAAGAGAAGTTGCTTCTAAAACAAACGATTTAGCAGGAGACGGAACGACAACAGCAACAGTATTGGCACAAGCTATTATTGCAACAGGATTAAAAAACGTTGCCTCTGGAGCTAATCCAATGGATTTGAAAAGAGGAATAGACAAAGCAGTAGAAGCGGTAGTAGCTGATTTAAAAAAGCTATCTAAAGAGGTTGGCTCAGACAATTCTTTAATTAAGCAGGTGGCTTCAATTTCTTCAAATAATGATGATAAAATTGGATCGTTAATCGCTAAAGCAATGGAAGTTGTTGGAAACGATGGTGTAATAACTGTTGAAGAAGCTAAAGGAACAGAAACTGAAGTAAAAACAGTTGAGGGAATGCAATTTGATAGAGGTTATTTATCTCCTTATTTCGTTACCAATCCAGAAAAAATGACAACGGAATTCGAAAATCCTTCAATCTTAATTACAGATAAGAAAATTTCGAACATCAATGAATTGCTACCAGTCCTTGAGCCTGTTGCTCAGTCAGGAAAAGCATTGTTGATTATCGCTGAAGATGTAGATAGTGCTGCTTTGTCAACATTAGTTGTCAATAGAATAAAAGCTGGGTTAAAAATCGCAGCAGTAAAAGCTCCAGGATTTGGAGATCGTAGAAAAGCAATGTTGCAAGATATTGCCGCACTTACAGGAGGGACAGTTATTTCTGAAGAACAAGGGTTCACATTAGAAAATGCAACAGTAGAAATGTTAGGTTCTGCTGAAAAAATTTCGATAGATAAAGACAATACTACAATTGTAAATGGAGCTGGAGATAAAGATGCAATTCTAGCACGTACAAATCAAATTCGTACGCAAATAGAAACGACTACTTCTGAATATGATAAAGAAAAATTGCAAGAACGTTTAGCGAAGTTAGCTGGAGGTGTTGCTGTACTTTATGTAGGAGCAGCTACTGAAGTCGAAATGAAAGAAAAGAAAGATCGTGTAGATGATGCTTTAGCAGCAACAAGAGCAGCAGTCGAAGAAGGGATTATTCCTGGAGGTGGCGTTGCATACATTAGAGCAGCTACAGCTTTAGATTCTTTAGAAGGAATTAATGACGATGAAACAACAGGTATTGCAATTATCAAAAGAGCAATCGAAGAGCCTTTGCGTCAAATTGTTAAGAACGCAGGAGGTGAAGGAGCTGTAGTAGTAAATAAAGTTAGAGAAGGAAAAGACGATTTTGGATATAATGCAAGAACAGAAAAATACGAAAACTTATTGTCTGCAGGAGTTATAGATCCAACTAAAGTTGCTAGAATTGCTTTAGAAAACGCTGCTTCTGTAGCTTCTATGTTGTTAACTACCGAATGTGTTATTTCTGATGAGGAAGAAGAATCTCCAGCAATGCCTCCAATGGGAGGAGGAATGCCAGGAATGATGTAATATTAAACGGTATAAATCTCGAATACTATATTCGAGATTTTTTTCGGGCTGTTCTTCCTGTTTTTACAGATAGAACGGAACGTCTATATATAAAACGCCATTTTCAATTTATTTTGAAAGTGGCGTTTGCTTTTTGAATAGAAAAGTAATCTATTAGTCATTTTTTGTTGATATTTTGTATTAAGAATGACTTAGTAGTTAAATATAACTAGTATATTGTGATTTGCTATGCTTTAATTCAAGTAGTTTTTTCATAGGAATAACTTAAAATGTAATAATATGATTAACAATAAATATATATATACAACTTTAATACTTCTGATTTTAACCATAGGCTATTTCGCTCAAGGAGAAGGAAATAATTGGTATTTTGGTACTTATGCAGGTCTAACTTTTAATACGAATCCTCCTTCACTGTTGAATGATGGTAGAATTTCAACATCAGAAGGTTGCTCTTCAGTCAGCGATAAAGATGGGAATTTAGTTTTTTATACTGATGG
>WFNC01000428.1 GCA_015488785.1 Flavobacteriales bacterium
AGAATACCTACTTGAGCAAACTAAAAACATTCCCGGTATCGATTGTATTATTGATGGCTGTGGTGGTGACTGTCCATCCTGTTTTCAAAAAGATTACTGCTCCATCAAAGATGATATCTGGCCTCCCGACGAACTAAACGCTGAAATTGAAAGAAGAAAAAAGAAAGACAAAGATAATAGCTAATAGATTCTCAGCTAGTTAACACTGCTTAAATATTTTTTACTACTGTTAGACGACCATTTCCGGCTTTTCAAACACTAATATGTAAAGGCTAGGTATTGTTCCCATTCAAGCTGAGTGTAGTATACAGGTTTTAAGCATTTTAAAAAGATGCATTCATGGAAAATCCACCTTAGAAACTATTCTGCTCAGAAAAAATACTGTTTACAAGAAAAAATTTATCGGTGAAAAAACTCTACCCTATTTCCACAAAATACTTATTGTTTTATAGTAAGTGGTTAGGTGTTAATTTTGTAAGTAGAAAGAAAGATGAATTTTATTTACATTTTCAAAAAGTTAAAACATAACTATTCTAATAAAATTGGCAAAAAAAAGGAACTATATACTTAAATACAGTCCCTTTTTTTAATTCCTTATACCGATAATTTACTGATTATCAGTATATGATGCGGAGAGAGGGGGATTCGAACCCCCGGTACGGTCACCCGTACACATGTTTAGCAAACATGCGGTTTAAGCCACTCACCCATCTCTCCTATTCTTGCGAACTTTTGATGTTCTTTAGCTTTCCAGCGGCTGCAAAATTAAACCTTTTTCAGTTTTATACAACTATTATTTTATTTTATTTGAAAATATTTTGTAATGCGGGATGTATCCTAAATTGAAAGAGTATTGAAGCAATGAAAAATTGTTGTAAATTTGACAATTAATTGTTTCAAAAAACCGTAATACACATAGCCAAAACGTTAGCATTAAATAGAAAAGGATGAAGTATAAATTATCCATAAGTGATTATGGCAAAATGATGAATATTTTAAGAGATACCGCAATTATTGGGATTAGTGGTATTTTTCTTTTTACATTTCTTATAAAGCATGGATATCTTGAATTTGAAACAACATTAGGATTTATACTACTTGCTTTATCAATTTTAGGAGGGCCAATATATCTTATAATACAAATAAGAGGAACTCATACAAAAGAATCATTGCTTCTAGAAAATGAATATATTAAAAGCTCAAAGTTTGGAATCATAGAATTTAGAAAAATAAAAAGCTATAAATTCTTAAACTTGAATAGCGAAGTTTTGATTTTAAAAATGTTAGACGGATCAAAGTATGGAATTGCCGCAATTAATTTTAATAAAAATAATTACAGCCAATATTTTGAATTTAAGGCTTTGTTTTCAGAGATTGTGAATGATAAAAATTTCAAACTTAAATCCATTAAGAAAGAAATAATTGTTGAAGAGAAATCATATTTGAAGTATTTGCCATACTTATACTTTGTGATTCTTTTAATAATGACAATATTGTGGATATTGAAATAGAAACTACTGCTAACACCTAAGCATATAAAAAAACCGTAGTGCGCAGCATCTACGGTTTTTATGTACATTGTTAAACCTGTCTGCCGAGGCCAGCCAGGCGACACCATACTTCGATAAAAACTCAATATAAGTAGCGGTATCAGGCAGTTGTAATGATATGTAATTTATTACTAATCAGTGTCAAAAATACCCCCGCTGGTGCGCGAAATCGAAGATTCGACGCAGTCAATCCCTTCGCGTTCCATTATCCCAATGCTGGTGCGCGAATCCCTTCGCGTTCCATTATCCCTCACTACCATTCCTCCTGCTTTATGGTTTCTATGTTTAGCACAATAGATAAGATTTACAATTTACACTGGAACTTTTTGTTAAAAATCTTTCTTCCATACTTTTTCCAGCAGCTGAAAAAGCAGGCAAAAAAGCCGCCGATTGACAGTCCAAGTATTCACTTATGTTTATTTTACCCTTAAGCCGGGCGGGCTCTTCCTTTTTGTCTTGAAACAAAAAGGAAGCAAAAAATTCAAGGCTTGATAAGGATTAA
>WFNC01000429.1 GCA_015488785.1 Flavobacteriales bacterium
ATAATATCAGGGACTCCATTTCGTTTTATCATCGTATCGGTTAAAGCTACGTCTAGTTCCGAATATATTTTCTTTTGTCCAAAATGGAGCAACATGATAAGCGTACTGTCTTTACAGTTAGAAATTAAAGAAGATCCAAACATTGAATTATCAACCGTGTTTTTATACCTACTACCTTTAAATTCCATTCTCATTTCTGCTGGCATCATCGACAACATGAATTTATCCTTATAATAGGGATAAGTAATATCGTATTGAATTACGCCTTCAGAAATACCTTGATTTTCATTACTTCCGCAACCTTCTAAAACGACAGAAAGAACCATGAGTAAAGAAAATAATATTTTAGTCTTAAAACTTTTCATTTAAATTTTTAATCAATTCCTTACAAATATAATTTATTTTTTAAAAGGAATGACTTTTTTCTTCTCCATTTTTTCGAACTGCTTCGTTATTCTTATATAGCTTACTTATTTATGTATAAACTGACTAGTATGAGGAATGAATCTTGTTGATTATAGCATAAATATTTTATTCTGATGAATAAAAACTTGCATTCAAGTAGTAAATACACCTTTTTGGTTTGAAGTTTTATAAAGTAGGGGGTAAATAATGTGTATTATTATGAATTATCGGGCATATCCGCTCCAGATGTTTTACTTTTTTGAATATGAAGCCGTAGCTAAACGAATTCAAGATATTCGACTTCTCCAAAACTTCAAATTTCTAGACCTATATTTTTTTGTTCTGCCGAGTTTGGTATGGGAATTACCTCAACGTTTTATACTATAATTATTATTTAACACAGATGATGCATTTGTGACTTGTGTTCAGTTTGTTTTTGAATCTTAAATTAATTGAACACAAAAAAACTTATTCTTTTTACTAAAAATTAAATTTATACCCACACCAACTCCTGTAGAACCTATGTTTTTCTCAGAAAAGCGTTAAGGATGGAAATGTTAGCTTTTTGTTTCTGAAAATTAGTTTAACTTTGCTAAAAAGAGCGATTTTATGAGCTCCTTTTGAGTTTAGTTAAACTTTTTTTTGAAACAAAAACTATAAATGTACAGCCTGTTTAAACGCCCAAATTAGCTTTTAGATTAGTCTGGTTGAATAGAAAAATAAGATATATACCTATGATTTTAATCGCGATTCTTTTGCCGTGGCTTTCTTTTATTCTAAGAGGAAAAATTCTTTCTGGAATAATATGTTTAATACTTCAAATTACGTTGATTGGCTGGTTGCCTGCTGCAATATGGGCTGTAATGTCTCGAGTTGACGGGAAAAATAAAAAAAGAATTGATGAATTGGAAAAACGAATAATAGCAAGAAGATGAGCAAAAATAAAATTCAAGTATTATTATTGAGTACCTTGATAATCAGTTTGATTTCTGTAACAAGTTGTCGGAAAAATAAAGCAGGTTCTTGCAATGGTAAAAACACGAGGCGTGCTATAAAAATAGGAACAGATGAAGATGCAAATGATATAGATTTGAATCCGATTTTAATTACAGTTGAAGAATTAGGAAGTTTAGCGGTTGGAAAAACAGATTCTGATTCGAAGCGTCAAGAGGTAGAGAAAAAAGTTTTTAAAATTACAGCCAAAGTTCATAAATTAAGCAAACATAGAGATGGTGATTGGAAAGTAAAGTTGACGAATGGAAATGATAAATTTGTGAATTGCGAATCTCCAAATCCTGGATGTGAACATATAAAATCTTCTGTTTACCTTTCTCAATACAAAGAGGTGAGGGCGTGGATAGAAAAAAATAAAGATGATTTAAAAGGAAAAACGGTAACAATTACAGGAGTTGGATTTGTTGATAAAGATCACAAATACCCAAGAAATTCAGCAGATAATGAATTAGAAATACATCCGATATTGAGTATTCGTTATTAGAATAAATTAATTGTTTTCCTTCTATATTTTATATTCGGTCGTAAATTCCTTTTTTGAGTAAAATAAAACCTTAAATTTGAAACAGAATTTAAAACAAAGCTTTGTCAAACAGATTATATGAATAAATTACAAAAAGTAATTAGAGCATTAAAAGATATATTGAAACAACCAAGTCTTCTTAATTTAATCGTCGAACGAAATGAAAATTGGGAAAATAGAGTGGCTTCAAAATATCCGAAATACAAAAAAGGATTACCGATTATCCCAATAACCTCGATTTTAGGAAACGAAATAGAAGTTTCTCCTTATGCATTTTTAGACGGAGGTTCTTTGCCTACCGATTTGGGATTGTTGAAAGCTTTTGCAAAGAGAGATGATGTTAAAAACTATTTCGAAATAGGAACTTGGAGAGGGGAGAGTATCGCCAATGTTTCTCCTTACTTGAATGATTGTCTGACGCTAAATTTGAGCAAAGATGAGTTAAAGTCAATGGGATTATCGGATGATTATATTAATATGCATCGTTATTATTCTAAAGATTTAAAAAACGTAACACACCTAGAAGGAAATTCATTAAGTTATGATTTTGGAGGATTAAATAAAAAGTTTGATTTAATTTTTATAGATGGAGACCATCATTATAGTGGAGTAAAAAACGATACAGAAAGCGTATTCGAAAATCTGATTCACGAAAATACAATTGTTGTTTGGCACGATTACGCTTACAACCCTGAACACGTGAGAGGGGAAGTTTTTTTAGGAATATTGGATGGAATACCTGAAAAATACAAAAAGAATTTGTATCACGTTTCCAATTCACTTTGTGCCGTTTATTTACCAAATTTAGATCAATCTATTTCCTTGTTTGAAATGGATTATCCACAAACACCAGAGCGTGGATTTAAAATAAATATTAAGATAGAAGACTAGAAAATCATTGTTCAATAAAATACTAAATACAGTCGGAGTTCAACTTCTAATAAGCGTTATTGGCTTATTGCTATCTATTGTCTATGCTAATACTGTTGGTCGAGATGGTGTTGCCGAAATTGCTGTAATTGTCCTTGGGTTTTCTATTATTACAATGGTGAATACCTTGTTGGGAAGTTCTTCTATCATTTATTTGGGAAGTCGTGTTAGTGTATTTTCCATTCTGTTTTTATCCTATTCTTGGATTGTGTTTTTTAGTATTATAATTGGATTTGTTCTCTTTTATTTTAATCTAATACCTCCAGAATATGCAATTCACATCGCATTGATTGCTTTTTTTGAATCGTTAACTACAATTAACAATCAAATAATATTAAGTAGAAATCACATTAAACGTTACAACAG
>WFNC01000430.1 GCA_015488785.1 Flavobacteriales bacterium
CCTATCTTTACCAAAAATAAACACCGATAATGTATCAAATTTAGAGCTTTTAAAAGTATTTTCATCTAAAGAAAGTATTTGGAAAATTCACCTTTATAAAATAAACAATGATAAAAGTTTTTCGACAAAATAAAAGACTTATAAAATCATTTAGTGGTTATACAATTGCTAATTTACTAAATGCAAGTTTACCTTTTTTATTGTTACCCATTCTAACTTCTTACCTGGATTTAAAAAACTATGGAATACTTAGTAATTTAAATTCTCTTATCAGTATTCTTATTCCTTTAGTAGGTATAAATATAACAAGTGCCATTAGTAAGCAATATTTCAATAAAGATATTGAACTTATCGTTTATTTAACAACGACAATAAAGACAATTTTAAAAAATTCGGTTTTGTTTTTTATCCTGATCTATTTTCTTTCTAGTTGGATAGAATCGATAACAAAAATACCTCGAAATTATATTATAGCTATTCCATTTTACGCATTATTTTCCAATTTAATAGAGGTTTTACTAACTATTATAAGAATGGAAGAAAAACCAATTTTATACGGCGTTTTTAGAATCTTTAGAACAACAATAGAGCTTGGAGTAACACTCCTTTTGATTATCTACTATGATTACGGTTGGGCTGGTCAATTTTTCGGATTAATAACCGCTGGTACAATAGGAGTTATAATAAGTATATATTGCTTAATAAAATATGATTTTTTGGATTTTAAAATTCCTTTTAACAAGTCTTATTATAAACAATTTTTAAACTTTGGAATACCATTAATTCCGCATGCATTAAGCGGAACAATTATATTATATTCTGATAAATTAATAATTACAAATCTAATTGGTGTTGAAGAAAATGGTTTGTATTCGGCAGCTTTTCAAATAGGAATGATTATCTCTTTGTTTCAAAACTCTTTTAATCAGGCTTGGGTGCCATTTTTCTACAAGCAATTAGCTACAAGCTTTAATAAAAAGAAAATCGTCATAATCACCTACTCCTATTTTATTGTTCTGCTTCTTTTAGTTTTCAGTCTTTGGTTACTAACTCCTTTTATTTTTAGTTTCTTAAGTAACGAGTACCAAGGGGGCATGAGCTTTGTATTTTGGATTGGCTTAGGTTTTGGTTTCAATGGCATGTATAAAATGATGGTGAATTATCTATTTTATTTAGAGCTTACAAAAATAATAGCCTTTACTACATTTACGATAGCTTTATGCAATATCGCCCTGAATATTCTGTTTATTCAATTATACGGATTAATTGGAGCTGCTATAGCCAGTTCGATTTCTTTTGGATTAGAATTTCTTTTTATTTGGTATTTAAGCAACAAGTACTATCCTATGCCTTGGTTTAGTATTTTTAAGAAAAAATAGACCAATTATTTCATTAAATAATCAACAGCGTTCATGCTTATTGTCCTTATCGTTTTAGATATTTCATAATTTCCATAAGCAAACCAATCTTTAGTTCCTAAGCTAATAAGTTTTCCCTTCTGCTTCTGACATTCTAAAATACCAAAGACACCTTTTTTAGTATTATAAAAGCCATTGCTTCCTGCTAAAATTTTTACATCATCAAAATAAGGAACAAATATTTTCTCCTTATTTAATCGCTCTACAGCAAGAAATAAACTAGAGGTTATAGGTACAACTGTATCTTTTAAACCTTTAAATAAAGGATGTTCTTGGGTTTCTATTTTATAATTGGAATTCGTTATTATTTCCCCTCCATTACCATACGAAAGACCTAACTCATTCTCTATATCCTCCCCTTGAAATTCATAGAGGCTCATAATATTTGAAATACTTTTATCTATATTTTTTCGAGCTAGCTCTGGGTTTAATAAAACTTTATTTTCATCTGCTTTATATTCGCACCCATTATTCAAAAAAAATGTAGAAGCTAAAAGAATTCTTCCTCCTTGTTCCAAATATTTTAATATATTTTTTTTCATCTTTAGGGTCGTATAATGAAAATCCCCATAAATAATCAACACCTTAGAATTTTCAAAATCAGAAATATTTTCCAAATCCAAATCGGAAATATAAGACACGCTGTATTTATTTACTAATTCAATTAAAAAAGGCTTAATATTTTTTGTTGCTTCATCGAGTTCGTTAGGTCTATTTAAAGTAGTCGAGGTCAACTGTTCTGAAAAAATAGATTTGCCTTTAAAAGATTTCGATAGAATATTGTTCATATAAGGATAAACAACTGTTATATCAGAAGTATTATTGGGCGATTTTACAATTAATGGAATCTTCTCATTTACCAAATAAAATTCAGAATTAGAATTTTTTAAATTACGAATAGAAAAATCAATTTTCTTAGTGGTATCCAATCCTTTTAATAGCATATTGTCAGAAAAATTTATAGCATATTTTTCTTTTTTAGAAAAATTAAAATCATCAATAAATGAAGATATCTTTAGATTATGATAAGCTTCTTCATCTATATTAAATAAAAGTTTAATATTTTCGCTATTTTTGTAATATGATGGCTTATCTGTTACTCCATCTTGAAAAATTGTAGCTTCATATTTCTGATAATTAACAATTAAAATTACCAAAATTAAACCGGTGGAAAAAATCCACTTAATTACTTTCTCTATTTTCATATAAAAAATGATGTCTATTAATAAGAAGAATACTTT
>WFNC01000431.1 GCA_015488785.1 Flavobacteriales bacterium
ACGCAAGATAAATGCTAAAAAAATGATGAAATAGGAAAAACCATTCTTCCACTCACTCTCATTTATGCTACAATTTTACATGCTTGTTTGAGACTCAAAAAAGTGGAAGGCTTGGAGTGAAACGGGTGGAAGAATAAAGTGAAATATGCACCTTGAGCGAAAGTGTACTAAGTGTAATTTCTGATACTTGTTTAAGTTCTGTAACAACCGACTCATAAAGCCTTCATATAGCTTTATAAATATTAATCATAGGTTGATAAAAATAAATTGATTAAGACTTCACAAAATCATCAAGGTAAATGATGATACCCAATGTGGTAAATGATTAGGAGAACATTATGAAAAACACAATATTAAAATTAACATGTACTACAGCATTAGCATTTTTGCTAGTTGGTTGCGGAGAATCTCCTAGTAGTAATGGCACTACAGGTACTAATTCAGAAATAACTTCTGTTCCTGTAGCAATTTCATCTAGTGATTCAATTATTCAAGGAAAAAAATATACGATAACATACAATGGAGGAACTGATATTCGCAAAATAACTGTTTCTAATAGCGCTAATCAAAAATGTACATTTAATGTGCTCGATACGACTAGTGCGTTTAATAATTATGGACATGCTTATGAAATAAACTTTGCTGGTTATCAACCAACAACTAGTTACTTCATTGGCTCTTCTGCAAGTGATGTAGATTTTACTGTGTCATGGCAATATTACACAACGAAAAATTCACATGTGGACTTTACTGTTACTTGTGAAGACCTACCGCCTGTGCTTACTTATGCTCAACAGCATGAGTTTACTAATATGCCAAACTATACAACAGTGACGCAGAGTCTTTTCTTCACGAAAATTAACCGAGACTCAATAGGAACAAATAATGAAAAAAGAGTAATCACTGTATTTGGTAACAATAGAGATTATTCTAACTCTCAATGGACAGGATTGTCAATTAAAATTAATGACAAAGTAATAAAGGTTTATGAAACTGGTGACATTATTGAGCTGAAAGATGCCTCAAAGATAGAGCTGGTTTACGACACCTCAACAAAACTTGCTGTTGTTACAATATATAATTCTTCCGATGTAGAAATAGATAGTATTACAAAAGCGAGCGTAGAACTTAATTCTTATGGAGAAGTTAAATTTTCAATAGAAAGTGCAGAAATAAAAACTGGAGATTCAAAACTATATCACATTAACGAATTAAACTATACTATAAAATAATCAAGAATTAGTCTCTTGACATTTAATAAAGAGAATGACAATCTCTACTATTTTCCTATGAGGATTAAAACTTATTCTCTTAGTGAGGATAGTTCTAACTTCTAGGAAAATTATTTTCCTCATAATAAACCCACCTAACAGAACAATCATACTAAGTATTATTTACTAGCTATTTAGAATAGCCTTGCAATTTGCATGAAAGGGAGTATTTGATATATGATTATTTTGATTTGTGTTTATGTGAACTAGGAGTTGAATATGAAAACTTTAATATTAACAGCTATATCTATGATAATAGCACACCAATTAATTGGTTCTTTTTTACTTACAGATACAGTAAGAACAATAGAAGATAGAAACGCTATCTTAGAAACCATAATAAGTAGTGCGTCATGAACTGGCTAAGAAAAAAAATAATGAGAAAATTTAAAAATTGGGTTTCTATTATGGAAAGCGATACAAAAGCTGTATCTCATTCTTTATCTAATTTGAACATTGTGGCTATTGTCTCTATGAGTAATAAACTGTATTTGAATTATCAAATACCTAAAACTACTATTTCAATTAGCTTTGTTATATAGAGACTATCATGAGAAAATTTACAAAAAGATACACGGCAACACAAAAAGTTAGCCCGACGCTACTATCAATTCTATATTATGTTTTTAGAAAAGAAAATATATATAAAAGGATAGCTCATCATATTGATTATTCAGATGCTGTAGTGGATGGTTTAGTCGAATTAGGCTTATTAAAAAAAGTAATATCAAGGAAAAAAGGCACCTTCTTTTTTACTACTGAAAAATCGAAAAATTTCAAAGCTATTGATTTAGCCAAAGAATATTTATGGGCTTTTCACAACTCTTTCAAAAGAGAGAAAAAAGAAGACAAGAGATTGATTTATTGTTTCAGCAACGACATACCAAATGGTAAAGGTCTTGTAGAAATTAATGAAGCAATCGGCAAGTGCTACATATAATAAAATTAACTCAATAAGAGTTTCAACTGTACCAACTGGTATGACTAGGAACTCTTATGAGTACTCCTATGTCTAATTTTTAGTTTCACTTAGGAGGAACTTATTATGGAAGATTTACAAATAAATGTTGTTACAACTTTACCATCAATAGATGTTAATTTTGAACAATTAGAAAAACAATTGACAGAGAAACTAAAGCAATTTGACTTAATTGTTGATGCAGATAGTGTAAAAACTGCTAAGGCTATGGCTACTCAGATAAATAAGGTAAAAGAACAAATCAACAGAATAAGAATTGATGAAGTCAAAAAACTTTCAATTCCTATTTCAGAATTTGAAAACAAAGCAAAGTCATTAGCTTTCATGTGTACAGAGTCAAGACAAAAATTGTTAACGCAAATTGATGTTTTTGAT
>WFNC01000432.1 GCA_015488785.1 Flavobacteriales bacterium
AATAAGGTGTTTCTGCTGAAATAATCAATATTTCATGGTCGCTATACTTCCGAAGATATCGAGCACAAGTGACTCCCGATATTCCATTTCCTATAATTACAATTTTTTCTTTCACAGTAAGTTGTTTAATGGTTGATTTATATTCAAAGCAATAATCTTTTATTCGTTTTCTTATTTTCTTTAACTGAACTTATAAGGCTTTTCAGTTGGTTCGGAAAATTGTAAAAAAAAATCCTTTAATACTGTAGCTGTAAACTTTTTGTAAATCTGTTACAACTAGGGTTTTCAACTAAGTCTTAAATAAAAAAAAAGTAAAACTATTTATTTTTAAGTGTACATTGAATATAATAGACGGTGAATATACATAAACCTGACACAATTTAAAAACTTTTTGATTATAGTGTAGTGCTATCACTTTAGAATAGCTCAATTTTAAACTGTTATAAAAAAAAAGACTATATTTGATTTTTAAAAAATGAATTCTTGATACTTTACGTGTTTAGTTTTCTGTTATTAATATAAAATATGAATCTACTTAGACCTCTTATCTTAGCAATTACTATTGGAATAATTACAATAATACAGTCTTGTAAAACAGACTTTGAATTGTACGCACCTTATGATGATATACCCGTTATCTATGCGATATTAGACCAAACAGCCGATACCCAATATGTAAAAGTAAATAAAACTTATTTGGGGCAGAGCGACAATGCAAGTTATGCCAGTATAAACGATAGTGTGCTGTTCGATAATGTAGCGGTAACCGTTTTCGAATACGTAAATGGAAGTTTGACGACTACTTTTCCATGCTCCGAAAAATGGGTGACCGGAGTTGAACCAGGTTTGTTTTATGGAGGAGGAACACAAAAAGTCTATACTTTTCTAACTCCATCTGGAGGGTTAAATACTGAAGCGGTGTATAAATTAAATGTTAATGTAGATAATGGGCGAAAAATTGCCACAGCTGAAACAAAGTTAATTGGTGATTTTGGTTTTGCTCCTAATTTTAGAAACAAAACAAACGTAGGTTTAAGTCTTTACTTAAGTTCTGGCAGTGAGTATAAAAACGTCACTATGTCTTGGAATCCAGCAGTTGGAGCATTAAAATATGAACCCGAAATAAATTTTATCTACAAAGACAGTACAGCAACTGGTTCAGAAATAAAAAAACTAAATATAAAACTTGGGAAAGTTACGGGATTGAATACTAAAGGAGATGGCGGAGAACTTTCTAAAGATATTATAGGAGAGAATTTTTACATCAATATTAAAAATAGATTAGCAAATTATGCAGGTGAAGCTGATGTAATTAGTCGTCATTTTATAAGATTAGAATATATCGTAGCTTCTGCTGGAGAAGATTTAAGTACCTATATTTCGGTGAACGAACCAAGTAACAGTATCGTTACAAATAGACCTACGTTTACCAATATAGAAGGAGGCTTAGGCGTGTTCTCAAGTCGTGTGAAAGTTGTGTTAGATAATGCTGCTGGGCAACCATTATTATTAAGTTCTCAATCTTTAACACAATTAAAGACAGGACAACATACGGGTCATTTGAAATTTCAATAGTGGAATTTATTGAAATCGGAAAGTCAGCTATTCAAGCTGTATCTTCTATCTACAAATCTTGTGTAGAACAACATGCAAAGCAAGGTTTTTATCAATGGGACGAAAATTATCCTTCGTTAAAAACGGTAATGACTGACATTCAAAACAATCAACTTTTTGGTTTAAAAGTGGAAGGGGAAATTGTTGCTGTCGTTGCAATTACAAACGATGAAACCAAATAATATCATCATTTAAGTTGGAAGTTCGATTCTCCTTATGTTGTGATTCATCGACTTTGCGTTTCCGAAAAACAATTGAGAAAAGGTTTTGCAAAAAAACTAATGCCAATTAGATATTGAAATACGCCTTAAGAAATGAAGTTTATTTTTACATAGACAATGAAAATAAAATTAGCATAGCCTTAGCTATGGTTGTTTTATTTGAAGAAGTATATGTGATAATAAAATTATTTATTTGGCACATTTCATAATTTAATTGGTATGGTGCAAGAAGCAGAACGTTTTGCTAAGGGAAACGGAAATAAATCAATTCGTTTAGATACATTTTCGCTAAACAAAACCGCAGTCAATTTTTATAAAAGTTTAAATTATTCTCAAGTCGGAAAAGTATGTTTTCCAAAACGAACAGATTCAGATTATACTTGTTTTGAAAAAGAGTTGTAAAAAAAAGAGTCCCGCCGAAGCAGGACTAAAGATTTCTCTACGGCATATAGCCTTATTGTGATAAGATTAGACGACTAAGATACAAATAAAAATACTTTAAACAAGTTTTTCGAGTTCTAAATACGTTATAATTAACTATATTTACATCTAGCTTAACTTTTGACACTTCATTAGTCGGCTTTTAATTTAAGATAAATAGCGTATGGCAAAGGTTTTAGGGTTGGATTTAGGTACAAATTCATTGGGTTGGTCAGTTGTTGATGATTGTAACAATGAAATACTTGGTATGGGGAGTAGGGTTTTCCCTGAAGGTGTAATTGCAAAAACAATAGGAACAGGAGATAAAGAAATTTCTAAGAATGCTGGACGAAGTGAAAGCAAGCAAATCCGAAAACAGTACTATAGAAAAAGACTAAGAAAAGTTAAGTTGCTTAGATTATTGATTGATTTAAATATGTGTCCATTGACGCATTCAGAATTAGATACATGGGTAAAGTGGGATAAAAAAAAAGGAAGTGCAGGAAGAGTTGCTCCAAATTCTGATTTGTATAAGCGATGGCATAAACAAAATCCTTATATATTAAGGGATAGGGGAATTTATGCTGCGTTAACTTTAATGGAGTTCGGAAGAGTCTTGTATCATATAATACAACGAAGAGGTTTCTTAAGTAGTAGGAAGGGAAGTGAAGATGGAAAAATCTATAAAGGGAAAGATAACATTTCTGGAATAGAGGATACAAAAGAAGCGATGAAGAAAGAAACTTTAGGGAGCTTTTTGCAATCGATATTACCCAAGGAAGGTGAACCATTTAAAGAGGTAGTGGATGAAAATAATAATGTATTAAGAGTTAGGGCTAGATACACATTAAGAAGTATGTATGTTGAAGAGTTTTTTGCAATATGGAATAAGCAAGCCCATCATTTAGGGTTGGACTCAATAATAAGAGAAAATGAAAAAACTAATTTTTTTAAAGGAAGTTTAGAAAGCAAGAGAAATAAGGCTAAAATAGAAAAACTTAGAGAAAAGTATGGATTAGAGAATGTTACAGTTCTAGAACTTAATAATACAGAAGAAGGAGGTATTCTTAATAAAGTTATAACGAAGAAAAAAGAATCTTTAAAAACATTTTTAGCAGGTGAGATAAATGAGGATGATGAAGGTCTTATTACGTTTAAAAGTAAAGAAAGCGTTTTATTTTGGCAACGACCTTTAGGTTCTCAGAAAGGATTGTTGTCAAAATGTAGGTTTGAACCGACCGTAAAAAATAAGAAAGGGCAATACATACAAAAAGGTAAAACGCCATGCTTGTTATCTCATCCGCTGTTTGAAGAGTTTAGAGCATATCAGTTTATCAATACAATTAGATTTGATGGAAAAACAAAGCTAAACAAGTACCAGCGAGAATTAGTACTGGAGTTAATAAATTCGAAAGACAAGAGTTTTAATTTTTTAGAGATTGTAAAAAAATTAAATTTAGAATTTCATAAATGGAATTATAAAGACACTTACAAAGTAACAGGGAACTATACGATTAAGCATTTAAAAGCTTTGTTTAAAGATCGTGTTTGGTATGCTGAAAAAAAGAGGCAGACGGACAATGGAGAATTTGATGTGGAGTATGGATATGAACAAATTTGGAATTGTTTTCACTTTTATGAAGATACAGAGAATTTAGAAGCTAAATTGATAAAGGATTTTGGATTATCAGAGAAAGATAGGTCTAAAATAAGTAAAATTAAAATTAAAGAAGGGTATTCAAATGTATCCTTAAAGGCTATTAGAAATATTTTACCTTATTTAAAAGAAGGGAAGGATATGAGCGATGCAACTTTATTAGGTGGAGTGAAAAATACATTTGGAAATAGGTGGGAACGCTTTGAAGATTGGCATCAAGAAATAAATTCTAAAGTATTAGAGATAAATCACCAAAGAGACAATAAAGAAGGGGAAGCCATTCAAAAAATAAAAAACTATTTGATAGAGAATGACTTTGGGTTTGTAGAAAATGACTCTAGCTTTATAAAGCTCTATCATCACAGTCAAAGTATCGAAAAAAAAGAAATTTTAGAGAAATTAGAACCGATAGAAAATTTGAGAAATCCAATTGTTCAGCAAAGCTTAAGCGAAACGAAGAGGCTTGTTAATGAGCTAATTGAAAAATATGGAAAGTTCGATAGAATAAATATAGAACTAGGAAGAGATATAAAAAATAGTAAAAAAGGAAGACAGGAGCTAAGTCGTATAATTAACGATAATACTAAAAAAAACGATGAAGCCAGAACGATGTTAACCGGTTATGGATTAAAGCATAGTAGAGATAATATTCAGAAAGTATTACTATATAAAGAAATGGAAAATAGAGGGTTTACCGTTTGCCCTTATACTAATAGGACGATGAATATTGGAGACGTATTGGGAAGTGAGAATAAAATTCAAATTGAGCATATTTTTCCGAAAAGCATATCGCTAAACGATAGTTTTTCTAACAAAACACTCTGTGATGCAAAGTTCAATGGGCTTAAAGGTAATTTAACACCCTATCAGTTTTACTTAAAAAATAGCAGTCCTCAATTGTGGGGAGGGGCAAATACATGGGAGCAAATCGAAAGGAGAGCCTATAAACTTTTGCCGTATAATAAAGCGAAGCATTTTACCTCTAAAGTAAAAATCGAAGAAACAGAGGTGAAATCAAGTTTTATTGAGCGTCAATTAAACGATACTCGTTACATTAGTAAAAAAACAAAAGAGATTATGTCTCAAATTTGTGCAGATGTTAGGGTTTCTCCAGGGAGACTAACAGCTGAGCTAAGACATTTGTGGGGGTTAAATAATATATTACAACCTATAATGTTGGTTGATTTACCTACTTATAAAGTAAATGGAGACAAGTCAGAGCCTCACTATGTAGTTCTTAATGAAGATAACAAGCCTGTTTCCGTTGTTTCTGTCAACAGGAAAAAACCAGTTTTAAATAAAAATGAAACAACGCTCTTAGGCAAAGTAGTTAAAGGTAAGTTTATTGCAACGAGTAAAGGAATAGAATTTGAAAAAGAAGCTAAAGAACTAAAGGATGGAGATTATTGGTTAAAACTAAAATTATCTAAAGTTCAGGAAGTAGTTAAGGTGTTTAAAGAAATTCCTAAGCCGTTAGAAAATGAGATTGTCCTAAAAGGAAGAGTTGAAAAAGGAAATTTTAAAAGAGATGGACTTAGTTTTATAAAAACAAATGGATTAGAAAATGGAAGTTATTGGGCTCGTTTTAGAATCGTGAATACTGAACTATTAACAACAGATAAAAATAAATTACCCAAAAGAAAAAAAGGACAACTTTTCTTTTTTGGAGAAGTTAATGACGGAAGATTTAAATCTTATTTATATGAATTTACAACAGAAAAAAAAGACGGAAAGTACTGGGCGTTATTAGAGTTGGATATAGATAATGCAACGTTTGAAAAAGCAATAAACGAAAAACCGAAGAGTGACTCAGGAAAAATAATTATAGAGGGAACGGTTAATAGTAAAGGATTATTTGTTTCAGATTTAGATGCTGAGCATCAGTTTAAAACATCACAATTAAAAAGGGGGAAATATTGGATGGCTTTCAATATTGTTAATACGAAAAACGATTTTGAAGCTGTAGAAAATACGATGCCCATTTTAGAAAAAGGAGAGACGTTAGCCGAAGGTCTTATTTGGGTTGATAAGCGAACAGGAGAAATAAAATTTGACCCAAAGAAAAATAGAAACGATCATAGACATCACGCTATAGATGCTTTAGTGGTGGCATTGTCTAAACAAGCTTATGTACAGCGATTATCAAAGTACAACGAACAAAAGGAGGCAAAGAAAAAAGGGCTTCCGTACGATAAAAATTTACTAACTTTCGATATGCCTTGGGATGGTTTTCATAGCGCTGTAAAAAAAGAAGTGCAAAAGCTATTGGTTTCTCACAAGCAAAATAGAAAAGTTTTAACCATTGTTTCTAAAAAAATATATAAAAATGGAATCAAGCACACTAGTAAAGGAGATGCGGTAAGAGGACAACTACACGAAACAAGTTTCTATGGCGAGCGACAAGCACCTCTCAAAACAACAAAAGGCTATCACATTCGTAAAAGTGTTTCGTCACTCACCGATAAACAAGTAGATAAGATTGTAGATGATAACATTAAAAAAATTATTAAAGAAGCAAAAACAAAAGAAGTTGAGTTGAAAAAAGAAATGACAGCCTTAGAAAAATTAAAGAAAAAAGCAAGAACAGATTTAGACGATTCTATTTTAAATGAAAAGATAAACAAAATTAGAAATGAAATAAATCAACTTTATACATTAAAAAATAAAAATGGAGCACGTGTTCCAATCAAAAAAGTGCGAATTAGGGAAGAGATATCAAATGCAAGACCATTAAATAACAATACGCAGTTTGTAAACCCTAAAAACAATCATCATGTCGTGATTTATAAAGATAATAGAAACGAATTGAAAGAAATAATCGTTAGTTTTTGGGATGCTGTAAAAAGAAAGAAAGAAGGAAAACCCGAGATTCAATTACCAGAAGCAGATGAAAATGCTACAATTTTAGCCGTTTTGCAAAGGGATGATATGTTTTTATTAGGTTTGTCTAATAAAGAGTATGAAAATAATAAAAATAATCCTACCTTTCTAACTACTTATTTGTATCGAGTGCAGAAAATATCTAAGGGAGATTATTCTTTTAGACATCACTTGGCATCTACCTTAGACAATGAAAAACAACTAGTGAGAGTGACTAGTATAAAAAAATGGATAGAACTTAATCCTATAAAAGTAAGGGTGGATAATATGGGTAGTATTTTTTAATCAACAAAAAAATAAAAGTTAGTAGATTAATAAAGCGTTCTTTGAAATAAATATAATGGCAACAGAATAATTTATCTAAGTATTTGATTAGAGATTACGATATTTTGGAACGCTAGAACTTCCACCGCTGTACTGTTGTGGTTTGATTAGAGATTAGAGATTACGATATTGGTGTAACGAATAGTGTTAACTTATACATTGTTGTGGTTTGATTAGAGATTACGATATTGAACGCTGGTATTTAGAATTTGCCTACTCCGTTGTGGTTTGATTAGAGATTAGAGATTACGATATTCAAAATTGTAAAAGTCCCTCCATTGGTATGTTGTGGTTTGATTAGAGATTAGAGATTACGATATTTCCAACACATAAGAAGTGCAAGCACAATAGGTTGTGGTTTGATTAGAGATTAGAGATTACGATATTTTGTAGTATTATCGTTTGATTTTGCATATGTTGTGGTTTGATTAGAGATTACGATATTGAATAGAAATTGCAGAAACGGCTGACCCTGGTTGTGGTTTGATTAGAGATTAGAGATTACGATATTCACTAAGCATTACGTTTATGCAGTGTTGTAGTTGTGGTTTGATTAGAGATTAGAGATTACGATAT
>WFNC01000433.1 GCA_015488785.1 Flavobacteriales bacterium
AAGCACTTCGGTATATTTATCGGTAATGATTGGTCTTGTTGCTATTTCGTCGGTATCTAAACCTGAATTAATAACTTCTGAAATCCAACTATTAAAAAGTAAACGAAAAGGCTCTAGGGTTTGAGGTCTGAAATCTTTACGAGAAATATCACCTAGTTTAAGTACAATGAAACTTCTATTTTGTTTGAAGACTTCTATTAAGGTATAAAAAAATGACAATACTTTTTCTTGAGCTGTATAGGAAGAAAACTCAGCATCTTGATTGATTGCATCAATTGTTTGTTGAAATAACAATTCCCAAATTGAAGCTTCAAGCACTTTAAAGGAATTGAAATGTTGATAAAATTCGTTTTCTTCTATTTTTAAGTTTTCACAAAACGAATATACGGTAACAGGTGACTTCCCATTCCTTAAAAGGTGTAAAATATATTCGTTTTGAAATACATTTTTAAAATCTATGCTATTGTCTTGATTTTCCATCTTGTGTTTGCAAATGTAGTGCGGAGTTTTTTAATTTGCTAATTATTATAGACAATTACGAATATTCAATTACGAATGTACAATTATGAATTAAGAATGTACAATTACGAATTAAAAATTATGAATTATGAATTAGGAATTAGGAATTAGAAAGTAGGAATAATGAAGTAAGAATTATGAATAATTTTGTAAAACGAAAAATAACGTCATAAAAGTTTTGTAGTTTTACATCAAACTATTTGCTTTGAATAAAACACCTGAAATAACTTCTATTATAGCTGCTCTTCCTTCGACTCCTGGGGTTTATCAATACCTGGACAAGAACGACATTGTAATATACGTAGGAAAGGCAAAGAGTTTGAAAAATAGGGTGAGTTCGTATTTTAATTCGAATCAGCAGCACAATGCTAAAACAAGGATTCTTGTGAAGCAGATAGTTGGCATAAAAACAATAAAAGTTCCGACTGAAATGGATGCTTTGTTATTGGAGAATACGCTGATAAAAAAACTACAGCCCAAATACAACATTCAGCTAAAGGACGATAAAACCTATCCTTGGATTTGCATCAAAAAAGAACCCTTTCCTCGTTTGTTTTATACCCGACAAGTAGAGAAAGGTGGTGGTGAATATTTTGGCCCTTTTCATTCGGTTACGACTGTAAAAACTTTGTTAGAATTATTTAAGAACAGCTTCGATATAAGGAGTTGCACTCATAAATTAACGCTAGAGAATATTGGTAAAAAAGCTTTTGCTACTTCGGTAGAATATTACATTGGAAATTGCAAAGGTTGTTGCCAAAAAGAAGTGACGACTTCGGAGTATAAAGAACGGATCAATAATGTAAAAAAAGTACTTAGAGGAAACACGAAGTCGGTTGTAGATCAGTTGCGCATAAAAATGCTAAAGTATGCTGAAAATCTCGAATTTGAGAAAGCTGCCGAGGTAAAAGAAAAACTGAGTCGTGTAGAAAAATTCCAAGCAAAATCTACGGTTGTAAGTGCTACCGTTAAGGATGTAGATGTTTATAATATTGACAGCGACATCAATACAGCTTACGTCAATTATTTAAAGGTTATAAATGGTGCTATAATTCAAAGTTACACCTTAGAAATAAAGAAAAAATTAGATGAAAGTAACATTGATTTATTAGCTTGGGGTATTGTAGAGATTAGAGCTCGCTTTCCTTCTGACACGAAAGAAATCATACTTCCAGAACCGCTTAATATTCAATTAGAAAACGTAAACTTTACGATTCCTTTGAAGGGAGCAAAAAAAGAACTTTCTAACCTTTCTTATATTAATGCGAACGCTACAAAACTTGAGAAACAAAAGCAATTAAAAAATCTAGATCCTGAGAAAAATACTTTACGTGTTTTAGAGACCATAAAGAAAGACTTAAGGTTGAAGGAACTGCCTCGTCATATTGAGTGTTTTGATAATTCTAATTTTCAGGGAACAAACCCTGTGGCGGCTTGTGTGGTTTTTAAAGATGGAAAACCGAGTAAGAAAGATTACCGTCATTTCAATATAAAAACGGTTGTTGGTCCCGATGATTTTGCTTCTATGGAAGAGGTTGTTTACAGAAGATACAAGCGACTAAAAGACGAAAAAGAACCGCTCCCTCAATTGATCATTGTAGATGGAGGAAAAGGTCAGTTGAGTTCTGCTTTAAAAAGTTTAGAAACGTTAGATTTAATTGGGAAAGTAGCCATTGTTGGAATTGCAAAAAGATTGGAAGAAATATTTTTTCCTGGAGATTCCTTACCTATTTATATAGATAAACGTTCTGAATCGCTAAAAAC
>WFNC01000434.1 GCA_015488785.1 Flavobacteriales bacterium
ACCTTTTCTTTGATTTATTATGAAATAAACCCTCGGGGTTTTACCGGAGAAAATCCTTATAGGTGGCCAATAAACCAAAGTAAATTTCTATCCTTTCCATGTACTTCTTGTCACCATTAAATACAACGGTTTGGGCTATGGTGCGTGCCGCAGTTTCAACGATATAATTTTCTGTTTACCTTTATCTTCATTTAATGTTTAAATGCCATATTTACAATGATTTGCGGCATGCACTATGAGCCATTGTTGGCGGTAGTATCATTTTTTAATTCTTCAATTATTTCAAAATTATTTTTCTTAATTATCTCATTCCAATCGGCCTTGTTGACGTAGGAAATTTTGTTTGTCTGTTTATTTCGTATGACGAAGTCTTTTTTTATGGTTGTAAAGTTTATAAATACCTCTGAAATTACCCATGTGAATATTTCAATTAATACAAGCCATAATAAACCGGCTCCAAGCCAATAGCTTAGAGCAATCCATAATAAAATTCCACCTGCTAATATGAATAACTGCGTTTTTATTCTTTTCGGATTTACAATTAACAATGCGCCGCAATTCGGGCAACGGGTGATTTTTTCTCTGTTTGTAAACAGACCCATTCCTATTGGGGTTTTGCAAACCGGACAAGGTTTCTTAATTAAATTTTGTTTCATCGTGATTTGATTTTATCTATTTTATAAATATCAGCCTTTGGTGTTTCGTATTTTATTTCATCAACTCATCAATTAATTTTTTGTTCTTATTTTCTATTGAGCTGTAAATTTCATCCCTGAACTTATCAAATTTATCTTTCCCCACACTAAACTTGATTTTTCCGTTTTCGAGGTAGTGGATGTCATCACACAAATTGGTCAGTCTTTCAAGTACATGAGAAGTAATGATTATTGTTTTGTCTTTGTCTTTGAGATTTAACAAAACAGACCGGATAACCCTTTCCGTCTCAATATCCAAACCGTTAAACGGTTCATCAAGTAACATGATTCGCTTATCTTTTTCAAGAATGGCGAACAGTGCCAGTTTTTTCTTCATTCCTGTGGAATAGGTTTCTATTATATCGTCTAAGGGCAAGATAAACAGTTTGTTCCATTTTTCAATATCAAAATTTTTATTTTTAAAAATATTCAGGTATTCCCGTCCTGTAATGTTGGTGTAAAAATAATTTTCAGCGGGCAGAAAAGCGATGCTTTTTTTTGTCAGCCTCTCATCGTTCAATAAGATTTCACCTTTGTTTTGTTTCTTTAAACCGAAAATTGCATTCAGCAATGTGGTCTTTCCTGCTCCATTCAGCCCGACGATACCATGAATGTGGTTTTCCTGCAATTGAAGGCTCAAATCTTCTATCACATTTTTATTGTAGGATACGGAAAGGTCTTTAATTAAAATCATTCAGGTAAAAATTTAATCTGTGAGATGCTTGAATCAGAAACTTAACGGATAATATCAAAATAAGTGGAATTAATACCGGAATAAAAAGGCAAATGCTGCCGATCATCGTAAATGTTTTCACCGCTCCCGATTCTTTGGTAGGCTGATAATAAGCATATTTTAAAAGTATGGTATAAACTAAGAGTATGAGGAAAATAATATATTCAAGTAATGGAATATAATAGTAGCGGGGATGGAAAATGATGAACGAGATTACAAGGGGCAAAATTAGAACAGAAAAAGATAATAATTGGCTTTTTATTTTTTTCATTAAAAATCGCAATGTATTTAATTCGCCGGCAATTAATATTTGTAACGGTTCTGACTTTTCATAAAAACTTAATACGATGACCCCCAGAAAAAAAATAGTTACGGGAACACTTGCCACAAAAAAAGAAGTGACTAAACCAAGAGGCCAAATTACAACAAACAGCAAAAAATATTTTCTCACCCCGGATTTCCATTCAAAATTGTCATCGGCTATTTGTTTCTGAAATGCTGAATTTATACTTTTTTTCTTTAGACCTGTTTTAAGATAGGATATCAGGATCAAAACAATGAGATAGATAATTAAGTATTTCCACATGCTTTTATAAAAAAGAGAAACAATCATTGGAGCTGAAAAAAGAAGATATTCGGCAAAAAATACCTGTTGTGGTTTTAGTGCATGTATTTCTACAAATTCTTTGTCTTTTCTTTTTATATGAATGAATAAAACTGATAATAAAAATATTCCACTCATCGTCTGTTCATAATTGCTTCCTTTTGTTTTTATAAACAGGGATATTATAAACGGAGCTATAAATCCAAACAAAACAATCGTACGGAACAAACCAATTTGAGACAATATTCTGTATGCCTGTTTTATTCTAATATTTAGTATTTCAACTATCATTTTTTATTACCGCCAACTCCTTATACCTCCAAATTATACATTGTTTATCTCATATAAAATCATATTTTCATCCTATTGCGGTTTGTTTTTTCTCATGCTCAAAAATAACTTTTGTTGTTGATAACAACAC
>WFNC01000435.1 GCA_015488785.1 Flavobacteriales bacterium
GGGCTGGGCTTTATTTAAATTACAACGATGCTTCTTCTATTAATTCAAAATATAGAGAATACATTGTTCAAAGTATCTCATTAATAAGTGGAGTTACTTACACCTTAAAAGTTGACTTAGCTCGGTCAAATCATGTAAGCTCCAATAATTTAGAAGTTGATTTTGGAATATACGGTTATTCAGGAGCTATTCCTGCGGGACAATTAGATTATTGTTTAATAAATGGAGACGGAACAAACGCCCCTTTATTTAGCACGATAGATAAAAATTCAATTACAACAAACTTTCAAACTTTTAGCGTTACTTTTACTCCTACTCAAAACTATGATTACATCGCTTTGGGAGGAGCTAATTGCGGAACAGAAGCAACAGCTATTGGCTATGTTTTTATTGATAACGTACAACTTTCCGCAGCTGACAATTCAGTTGTAAACCCTGTTATTTTATCTTGCTCATCTAACGGACTTTGTGATTTAAGATGCTTAAAAGAAAGCTTTGATTTAGAAGGAAACACACCTCCAAATGGAACGACAGGGACTTGGTCACAAGGAGCTAACAATCCAGAACAAATAACCTTTACCTCTCCAAATTCGGCTACGACTACAATATTAGAAACAGGAAGTTTCATTACAGGAACTTACGAATTTTATTATACTTTTTTTAACGGAACGACAACGGTTACCGATACTGCAAAAATAAGTATTCGAGATTTTGACATTGTAAATGTATTTAATGCAGGACCAGACATAAATTTTTGCAATGGATATTTCGATACCGTTGGAACTTCGAGGAGAGTTCGAATGCTAGGCACTTACCCTGATGATGTCACAATTGACGCTTACGGCGCAAATGTATGGTGGAGCATGATTAGAAATGACGGTTCAGAATGGACTTTCCCAAACGGGTGTAATTCTCCTGATGGTTTTGATGAAGGAGATGTTTTTGCCGACACTTACAGTTTAAATTGTTCTTCGACTTTTTATGGAGCAACAAACTCTAGCAGTCCTTTATTTTATTTAAGAAATGCACAAGACACCATCACCTTTATCTATCACATGGCGGTGACAGACGATTGTAATACAACAGTAACAATGGCAGATACGATGGTTGTTGTTTATAATGATATTGATTTTGTCGTTACTTCTGAATCTTTTCCTTTTACATCCGTTTGCGTTGGTCAAACGATGAACGTACATCAATTCACAGGAAACCCAAATTATAGAATATTAGAAGATAATCCAAATTTAACTTTTCAATGGACCTATTCTCCTCAAAATGGAGGTTTAAATATTTTAGACAATACCGTTTCTGATTCCGCTCAAATTGTAGGGTTAGTTACAGGGGATTACATTATAAAAGTACAAGTTACTGACGCTTCTACAGGATGTACTTGGTACGATGTAACCAATGTAAATGTTTCTCCATGTGGCGTTTCTGCAGGTATTGATATAAGTGTCGGGTGTCAAGCCAATCGATATAGCAACGATGTCAACACAGCTGATTATAGAGGTGTAAGTCAGAGTGTAAAAAGAAAAATATTTATGAATGCTTCTCCTGACGATATTACAATCAGAGACAATAATATGAGTAGCTGGTGGAGTATGATTAGAAACGATGGAACAGAATGGGTTTTTAAAAATAATTGCGTTCCTTTCGATGGCTTTGACGAAGGGGATGTTTCCTCTGTTTTAGGAACTCGCCCTTGTGGGAATCCTAATTATGCATTCCCGTCTTCAAGTAATGCAATGTTTAATATAAAAAATGCTTTGGATACCATTTCATTTATTTGGCACATTGCAAAACCAAATTCAACAACTGGAGTTATGGATACAATTGTTGATACAATGGTTGTAAATATGCGAGATATTGATTTTCCTTATTCTTCTTACCTCAATCCTGAAGTACCATGGGTAACAACTTGTGAAGATACTTTATTGGTTCATCAATTAATTAGTGCTAATATAAGACCTTTGGCAAATCATTCTAACCTCACTTTCGAATGGAATATTGTAAAAATGTCGGGGCAAGGCTTTGTTCCAGATTTAAATACAGACGGTACGATTATAGACAATACATTAAGTGATTCCATCTTAGTTATAATGCCTTCAGCTAAAAAATATGTCATAATGGTTGAAGTTAC
>WFNC01000436.1 GCA_015488785.1 Flavobacteriales bacterium
AAAAAGCAACATTCCAATCGGTAATTTGTCGGAAGCGGAAGATACCTTGGTGCTAGAGAAAGCATTAAAATCATTAGCCAATACAACTGAAATTAACATTGGACACGCAGGGACAGCAATGCGTTTTTTGACGGCTTTTCTTTCGTTGCAAAATGGGAAGACATTTTTGTTGTATGGTTCTAAAAGAATGGAACAACGACCAATCGAAATTTTAGTAACTGCTTTAAATCAAATTGGAGCCAATATTTGTTATGAAAAAAAAGGAGGATATCCTCCTTTGAACATCAAAGGGAAACAATTAAAAGGAGGAAGCGTAGCGATAGATTCCAGCGTTAGTTCTCAGTATATTTCCGCTTTGTTAATGCTCGCGCCTTTATTGGAGAAGGGTTTAAACCTTTCTTTAAAAGGAGAGATTGTTTCTTCTCCATATTTAGAAATGACAATTGATTTGATGCGTTATTTTGATGTTGAAGTAGTGCGTAATAAAACTGAATTTAGAATAAAAAAACAAGCTTATAATTTTAAACAGATACAGATAGAATCCGATTGGAGTGCGAGTTCTTACTGGTTTGAAATTGTAGCTTTGTCTTCTTCGTGTAAGGTTCAACTCAATGGCTTATTTCAAAATAGCAGGCAAGGAGATGCTGTTTTGCCGATTTTATTTCAATCTTTTGGAGTCATCTCAACTTGGAATGAGAAAGGGTTGCTGTTAGAAAAGAAAAAGAATTTCAGTTTTTCAAAAGAAACAAAAATAGAAGTTGATTTGACGAATACGCCCGATTTAGCACAGACTTTGGTTTGTACCTGTGTCGGTTTGGGACTTAAATTTAGGTTTACAGGATTATCAACTTTAGTGATAAAAGAAACGAACCGTTTGGAAGCGCTAAAAATCGAATTGAGCAAGTTTAATGTTTCAATTTCTATCCATAATGATTCAGAATTGGAGTTAATTGAAGATTATAAAATTTGTAAACCAAACAAAGGAATAGAAACTTATCAAGATCACCGAATGGCGATGGCTTTTGCTCCGTTGAGTTTAATTGTAGGCGAATTAGAGATTGAAAATCCCGAGGTAGTCAAAAAATCTTACCCGAATTATTGGAAAGATGTTTCTTGTTTTTTTTAGTAGGTGAGTAGGTGTGACTGTTGGTGAGAATTTAATTTTCTGTAAAAAGGATAATTTTTTTTTGTTTAATGAATTTAAGAATCAAAAACAATATTGTACATTTTACAAAAAAATAATTATAGTATTAAACTTTGAGGCACTTCTATATTACACTATCCATACTAAACTCTGTAGAACCAATAATTTTAAGAATCATAGTACATTTACATTGTACAAAAAGGAGGTAATATAAAACTTTGAGGTACTTATAAATTATACTACTTGTACTAAACACGGTAGAACCTAACTGTTTTTTCATTTAATTTAAGTATATTTATCTTTTATTGGGTGTGCGTAGTGCTTTAATTGGTCTAAAACCTATTTTCGCATAAAGGATAGAAACGGCATCCTTTTATTTTTTTTTTAAAATAAAAGATACAGTGGATAGCCTGACCTTTCTAATTTTTTTATTAGAAAGGATATGCCCCAAACAAAAAAAACAGATAGATAATGACTAAAACATTGATATTATTCTTGAGTATTCTAGCTTTTGTTTCTTCATTCAAAGGGCAGACTTTTGGGAATGAATGGATAGATTATAATCAAAAATATTTTTCGTTTAAAGTTTCGGAAACAGGAATTCAGCGATTAGATTATAATTCAGTACAAACAGCTTTGAATCAACAAGGAATTTCTTTAGCTACAATTCCGACGAGTGAATTTCAAGTTTTTGGAAGAGAGAAAGAAGTGGAATTGTTTATCGAAGACGGAGGAGATGGTCAGTTTGATAGTGGAGATTACATCGAGTTTTATGCGCAAAAAAATGACGGATGGCTAGATTCTTTACTCTTCGATAATCCGACTGATATTGGAGATTCTTACTATAGTTTTTTTAACGATACGATTAATTATTTTTTTACATGGAACAGTTTGGGAGTAAATAAAAGAATGCAAGTTGAAACTGATGTTGCTTTTGGAAATTACCCTTCGGTTGATTACTGTTGGCGAAAAACACATAAAAAATATACAGAAACTTATAGTCAAGGATTAAAATTGCAAGGGTTGTCGAGCCCAAGTTATGGTTCGGGAGAAGGTTGGATGAGTGCTAGGTTTTCTACAAATCAAACAAAAATATCAGCTGTTTCTACGCTGAATGTTTACACTGGTAATGCAAGTTTAACGGCAAAATGTGAAGCTGTTTCTGCAAGTGCGAGTTCTAGTGCTTATACAGGTAGTTTCAATCACAACACAAAAATTTTTATAGGAAGTTCCAATACGCTTTTAATTGATACGTCTTATACTGGTTACCAAATGATTAAAAAAAGTTTTGAAGTGCCACTGTCTTTGCTTGGTAATTCGGTTACTAATGTAAAGCACAAGATTTCAAATATTGGACAATTGACAGATTATCAAAGTGTTTCTTCCGTTACGCTTTTTTATCCGCATACTTTCAATTTTGAGAATGAAGCTTATTTTGAGTTTGCTTTGCCTGCCAATTTTACTAATAATAAATCTTCGATAGCAGTTTCAAATGTTCAAGGAAATGTTCCTTATGTTTATGTTTTTAAGAATGGAGTGTATAAAATCCCAATGGTTGATGCAGGTGGAAATTGGAATGCTGTAATCCCTAATTTAGGACAAGATTCTTTAATTTCTGTGTTGATTGATTCGGCGAATTATCATTCGGTTGGTAATTTGGAAGCTGTTAATAATACAGGATTGTTTCATGATTATAGTAGTTTCTCAGGTTCAAACCCTTATGTAATTGTAACGCATAAACGTTTAATGGATGGCGCTCGAAATTATGCAACTTACAGACAATCGACAGGTTATGATACTTTGGTCTTGAATATAAAAGAATTGTATTTTCAGTTTTCGGGAGGAATAGAAAAACATCCACTTTCGATAAAACGATTCAATATGCAGGCGATTCACAATTGGAATACAGCTCCAAAACATTTATTCTTGATTGGTAAATCGGTTCGAGATGTCAATGAGTTTAGTTTAGGCGCTAGAGCAGGCGGACTTGCATATAATAGAAATTTGGTTCCTTCTTATGGTTATCCATCGTCGGACAATCATTTCTCCGTTGGTTTGGAAAATGGAATGATGTCTTTTGCCATTCCTACAGGGAGGTTGAGTGCGACTCAAAATTTTCAAGTAGAGAATTATTTGCAAAAAGTAATGACCTACGAACAATTGCAAACTCCTTATCTTAATTATACCATACCAGAAAAGGAATGGCAAAAGAATGTCTTGCATTTTGGAGGAGGTTCTGATAGCATTGAACAAGTACAAATTGGTTCGTTGTTGAATAATTTCAAACAAGTAATTGAAGATACGTTATTCGGTGGTTTGGTCAGTACATATACTAAGGATCCAACTTCTTCGGTGATTAATTCAGACGATTTTTTTGAGGTTCAAGAAAAGCTAGAAAAAGGAGTTTCGCTTATTACTTTTTTTGGTCATGCATCTAACGGAGGAGGATTTAGCCAGAATATAGACAGTCCAAATAATTGGAATAATCAAGGGAAGTTTCCTATCGTTATTGGTTTGGGGTGTTATACTGGAGATGTTCATCAGCCAGATACAACCAGTTATGCCGAACAATTAATTGAGCCTTCGGATGTTGGAGCAGTAGCGTTTATGTCAACGGTTAAGCTTGGTTTTGTGACTTATATATCGAGTTATACAGAATATTTATATGCCGAGTTTTCTAAAGCTGATTACGGAGGGTCTTTGGGAGAGCAAATGAAAAAAACAGTCGATTCTTTGTATAATATTATAGGTCCGAATAATTGGAGTGTAATACAAGAAAGTAATTTTAATGGAATGTCTTTGCAGGGAGATCCTGCAATAAAAATAAATTCGCATCAAGCACCAGAACTTGTACTTTCTAACGATCGAGTTTGGAGTGTTCCTACTCAAATCGATTTGTCGGTAGATACTTTTGATTTGTATGTCGTTGTAACGAATATAGGAAGCGCATTTAGAGATTCTTTTAATTTGGAAGTAACTCGCTCGTTTCCTAATGGCGTAGATTCTGTTTATTCTAAAATAGTTGTCGGATGTTTGAATCGAGATACGGTTGTTTTTAGAATTCCTACTTATCACAACATTGCCATAGGGGCAAATAATTATTCAATCAGAGCAGATTTACCAAATTCTGTTATCGTTGAGCATGTAGATGAAATCATAAATAATCAAATAAATTTTACAAACTATGTTATTTCAAATGGATTAAAACCTATTTGGCCTTATGATTATGCGATTATCCCCAACAATCAAGAAACGTTAAAAGCTTCAACTATAAATCCTTTTGAAGCTTTCAATAATTATGTTTTTGAAATAGATACCACTGATTTGTTTAATTCTCCATTTAAAAGAGAACAGATACAGTCTAGTATTGGAGGTGTGATAGAAGCAAAACCGACGCATTGGCTGAGTAGTTCAACTCAACTGTCAGCTCCTTTAACATTTACCGATAGTACCGTTTATTTTTGGAGGTGTTCACCAGATAGTAGTGTGAAAACGTGGATGGAATCATCGTTTCAATATATTCCAAATAAATGGGGATGGGGGCAAAGTCATTTTTTTCAATTTAAGAACAATGAATATGCGAATATAACTTACAATAGACCCAATCGAACTTTTGATTTTGAGCCGTCTGTTGCTAAAGTTAACGTGGTAACAAAAATCCATTTGAATACCCATTGGACTAGTCCTGAACCTCAAGCGACATTGTGGTCTATATCTGGACAAACCCAAGATTATGGAGGTTTTGTTTGGCCTGCAATTCACGTAGGAGTCATTGATCCGGTGACGTTACAAAATTGGAAAACGCCTTGGGTAGATGGGAATAACGTAGTGCATAATCCCGATAATTGCTTTGGGCAGTTCAATGGAGATCCAGCGGTTTGTTCGAATACAACTTTAATGGGACGAAATAGACAACACGGTTATTTTATTTTTAACTATAAATCACCTGACCAAATGGATTCTTTGGCAGTCTTTTTAGAAACGAAAGTGCCTGTTGGTCATTATATAATTGCTTATTCTTATATTCCGAATAATTATAACTTACCTGTTTCATTAAATGGAGCAATGCCTGCGGATTTGTTTACTGCTTTTCAGAATTTAGGGGCTACTGGTTTTAATGCTGGTGACCCTGATGATGGTTTTATTTTCTTTTGTAAGAAAGGAGATCCTTCGACTGCACAAGAAATACATTCAGATCCAATGGCAGGAAATGTTGTTTACCCAGGTGCTGAATCTTTAGAGTTTGAAGCCTTGGTTCAAGGGTCTAATGTTCAGGGGTTTATTAATTCTACCGTAGCGGGTCCTGCTTCTGATTGGGATGTCTTGCATTGGAAACAAAACACATTAGATGTCAATACAGGAGATTCTACTTTATTACGATTGTATGGAATAACTGATTTAGGAAACGAAACAATGTTGTTAGATACTTTAATGACGCATCAAGATTCTATAATTAATCTTCAAAATATAATTGATGCAAACCAACATCCTTTTGCTCGATTGGAAGCTTGGGAAAT
>WFNC01000437.1 GCA_015488785.1 Flavobacteriales bacterium
CTTCTTTTTCATCAACCCCTGGCTCCATAGAAAAAGTTGTAATGGTATCCATCTTAAAAGCTTCGTAATCATTTGATTTCTTAAACTCATTGACAATTAATTCAGCTTGTTCATCAAATATATTATCAATATCTAAATCTAATTTATCTCCGAACAAAGCATTTTTTCTACGCGAATAAATTGCTGTTCTTTGTGCATTCATTACATCATCAAACTCAAGTAAACGTTTTCTTATTCCGAAGTTATTTTCCTCGACTTTCTTTTGAGCTCTTTCGATAGATTTAGTAATCATTCCTGCTTGGATTACCTCTCCTTCTTTATGCCCCATTTTGTCCATCATTTTGGCGATTCTATCTGAACCAAACATACGCATTAAGTTATCTTCCAAAGACACAAAAAACTGAGAAGAACCCGGATCACCTTGACGACCAGCACGACCTCTCAACTGTCTATCTACACGACGAGAATCGTGACGTTCTGTTCCTATAATAGCTAAACCTCCGTTCTCTTTTACTCCTTCACCAAGCTTAATATCGGTTCCACGACCAGCCATATTGGTAGCGATTGTAACTGTACCGGCTTGACCAGCTGCAGCGACTACTTCCGCTTCACTTTGGTGTAATTTTGCATTTAATACTTGATGTGGAATTTTACGCATTTTAAGCATACGGCTTAATAATTCTGAAATCTCAACCGTTGTAGTTCCTACTAGAACAGGTCTTCCAGAATTTCTAAGCTTTTCAACTTCATCTATAATCCCATTATATTTTTCACGAGCAGTTTTATAGACTAAATCATCTTTATCTTCTCTTGCGATAGGTCTATTGGTAGGAACAACTACAACATCTAACTTATAGATATCCCATAATTCTCCTGCTTCTGTTTCGGCTGTACCTGTCATCCCCGAAAGTTTGTGGTACATTCTAAAGAAGTTTTGTAATGTAATGGTAGCATAAGTTTGAGATGCTGCTTCAATTTTTACATTTTCTTTCGCTTCAATGGCTTGGTGTAATCCGTCAGAATAACGACGACCATCCATTACACGACCTGTTTGTTCATCAACCAATTTTACTTTGTTGTCTTGAACAATATATTCTACTTCTTTTTCGAAAAGCGTGTAGGCTTTCAACAATTGATTCATAGAGTGAATACGCTCAGCTTTCACTGTGTAATCTCTCATCATCGTATCTTTTTTAGCAATCTTCTCTTCGTCTGATGCAGCAGAATTTTCAATATCAGCCGATAATAGTCCGATATCTGGAAGTATATAAAAATCAGGTTCATCTTTCCCTGAAATTAAGTCAATTCCTTTTTCTGTTAAGTCAATTGTGTTATTTTTCTCGTCAATTACAAAGAAAAGAACTTCATCTGCCTTAGGCATTTCTTTAGAGTTGTCTTGCATGTAGTAGTTTTCTACTTTTTGCAATTGAACTTTAATCCCAGGTTCACTCAAGTACTTAATAATTGGTTTACTTTTAGGTAAACCTCTAAATGCTCTTAATAAAGCTAAATTTCCTTCATCAGAAAGTCTTCTTAATTCTTTTTTATCCCCTTGTCCACTTTCGGCTTTAGCCATTTTAGTTTTCGCTTCAGACAATAAAGTTGTTACTAATTTTCTTTGAGCAGTAACTAATCTTTCTATTTGAGGTTTTAAATCTTCAAATTCTTGTTGTCCTCCTCTAGCTGTTGGCCCAGATATAATTAAAGGTGTACGTGCATCATCGACCAATACAGAATCGACTTCATCGATAATTGCATAGTGATGTTTTCTTTGTACAATTTCTTCTGGTGAGCTGACCATGTTATCTCTTAGATAATCAAATCCAAACTCGTTGTTTGTACCAAAAGTTATATCTGCTTTGTAAGCGTTTACACGCCCTTCTGAATGAGGTTCGTGATTATCGATACAATCAACACGCATTCCATGAAACTCATATAAAGGCCCCATCCACTGCGCATCTCTTCGTGCTAAGTAATCATTTACCGTAACAATATGAACTCCTTTTCCTGCTAAAGCATTTAAGTAAACAGGAAGTGTTGCCACCAACGTTTTCCCTTCACCTGTTTGCATTTCGGCAATTTTTCCTTGATGCATTGCTGTACCTCCCATTAACTGAACATCGTAATGAACCATATTCCAAACCACTGGTGTACCTGCTGCGTCCCATTCGTTGGCCCAAATTGCTTTGTCTCCATCGATTGTTACGTGATCATTTTCTTCGGCCTGTTTTCTATCGTTGTCATTAGCTGTTACAACTAATTGCTTGTTTTCAGCCAAACGTCTCGAAGTTTCTTTTACCACAGCATAAGCTTCTGGTAAGATTTCCATTAGAACTTCTTCTAATAATTCGTCATCTTCTTTTTCTAAGGTTTCAATTTTATTGAAAAACTCTTCTTTGTCTTGAATCGAAATTGTATGACTTTTTACTTGCTCTTTTAACTCAGCGATTTGAGTTTGAGTTTGAGACGTATATTCAGCGATTTTAGTTTTAAACTCAGCTGTTTTAGCTCTTAATTCGTCGTCTGAAATTGAAGACAACTTAGCATAAGCTTCGTTAATACTTTCTGCGTAAGGTCTCAATAATTTTATATCTTTTTGGGTTTTATCTCCAAAAATTTTCTTTAATAATCCGCTTATCATTATTTTTATTTATTTTGAACTGACAAAAGTAAGTGTTTTGTCTGTCATTTTATATTTTTTTAATGCTTTTCTTACCTTTCAGAATTCATACCATACTAAGTTTAGTGACATATAGTCGTAATTGGATATCTTAAACTATAAATATTTGTTCATTTTGTCTATTATACGTTGAGTAACTAAGCTGTTTTTTTTTAAAACAAAAATGAATTCCTAAAAAAATAAGTTTCAGAACTATTTTTTAAGTACTTTTATAAAAACGAGGATTCTTAACCTTTTATTATAATCATATTCAAATTATGCGTAAAAAGAAGTTTTTAAAGATTGGAATTGTGCTCTACCCTACTTTTGGGGGAAGTGGTGTTGTAGCAACAGAATTAGGAAAAGAGCTGGCAAGAAAGGGGCATGAAATTCACTTCATTACATACAGCAGACCTGTAAGACTCAGTGAATTAAGAGAAAATATATTTTTTCATGAAGTTTCGGTGTCTGAATATCCTTTATTTGATCACACTCCCTACGAACAAGTATTAACAAGTAAATTGGTTGATGTTGTAAAGTATGAACAATTGGATTTATTACATGTCCATTATGCTATTCCGCACGCTTCGGCTGCATATATGGCTCAACAAATTTTGAAGTCTCAGTTTATCGACATTCCATTTATTACAACTTTACACGGAACAGACATTACGCTAGTCGGAAAAGACCCTTCGTTTGAGCCTGTTATTACATTTTCTATTAATAATTCTAATGCTGTTACAACGGTTTCTGAAAGTTTGAGACAAGCTACTTACGAGCATTTTAAGATTACGAATAAAATAAGAGTTATACCAAATTTCATCTGTACTGAACATTATAACTTACCTAATAATGATAAGTACAAAAAACGATATGCCCCTAATGGCGAGTTTATTATTACTCATATTTCTAATTTTAGAAAAGTGAAACGTGTTGAAGACGTTCTTGCAATATTTAAGGAATTAAAGAAAAGAGTTCCTTGCCGATTACTTTTTGTTGGCGATGGTCCTGACCGAATAAAATTAGAACGAAACTGTAGAACTTCTTGCGAAAGAAATGATGTCTTGTTTCTTGGTCACTTGGAATCGACAAGAGAGGTTTTAAATATTTCAGATTTATTTATATTACCTTCAGAAACAGAAAGTTTTGGTCTTGCAGCTTTAGAAGCTCTTGCTAGTCGCGTACCTGTAATCACAACAAATGCAGGAGGCTTACCTGAAGTTGTAGATCATAATGTTAACGGTTTTCTCTCGGAGGTTGGAGATATAGAAGATATGACTAAAAATGCGTTAAAACTATTGGAAAATAGCGTTCTTTTAGAAACATTCCGAAAAAATGCATACAAAAAAGCTCAGAAATTTGACATTCAAAATGTATTGCCTATTTATGAAAAACTGTATTTTGATACTTGCTGTTCGATGAGTTGTAGTTAAGTATCTAATTATGAATTAAAAATAGCCAACAAAAACTAATACAATACACTTCTCCTTTCGCTATTCTTTTCTCACTTCAACTATTTTTTGTATTTTTGATGAATTGATACTCAATCCAAACCCATTTTGAAAGTTTACCACAACATAGAAGATTTTAAGAATGTAAATAAACCAATCGTTACTGTTGGAACATTTGATGGTGTACACATTGGTCATCAACGAATTATAAAAAGACTGAAGGAAATAGCTGATAAAACCAAAGGAGAAACGGTGTTATTGACTTTTTTCCCGCATCCTAGAATGATTCTTTTTCCAGATTCACATGGCTTAAAACTAATTAATACATTGAGTGAAAAAATAGCTTTACTTGAGCAATTTGGCTTAGATC
>WFNC01000438.1 GCA_015488785.1 Flavobacteriales bacterium
CTGATGCTAATGGATGTAGCTCGACTTCAAATCAAGTCTCAATTCAAGACGTAGGAATAAATCAAAAGTCTGCATTAAATTATTTGTTTGTTTCTGCGGGATATTTACACTTAAAAAGTGATTCGGAAATTGACCTAATAAACATTTACAACTTAAATGGACAGCTTCTAATTGCTAAAAGCTACAGTAATGCTATTAATATTACAGAATTGAAACCTGGAATTTACATTGCGCATATAAAACTGAATGAAGGTGCTAGAGCTTACAAGTTTTATGTTGATTAAATAATATCTTAAATTCTATTCTAGCGGACTCAAACTTCCTCCTTCTATTTCAAATGCCTTAAAATCAACATTTAATTTCTTTAACGTTTTAGAAGCTTTAGTTAAGCTCGTATCTGTAATAAAAGTTTGCCCCAACTTATTGTGTGCTATCATTTGTAGAATATAATCTACTCTACTTTCGTCTAATTTGTCAAAAATATCATCGAGTAATAAAATAGGGGAAAATCCTTTTTTTTGTTTAATATACTCAAACTGAGCAAGCTTTAGCGCAATCAAAAATGATTTTTGTTGTCCTTGAGAAGCAAACTTCTTTAGGGAATAATCGCCCATTATCTTAAATTCTAAATCATCTCTATGAATTCCTTTTGTTGTATAAGTTACGCTTCTGTCTTTGTGTATATTCTCTTTCAGTAATTGCTCAAAACTATTGTCGTTTAAAGTTGAAGTATAAGTCAAGGATACAACTTCTTTTTGATTACTAATGTCGTTGTAAAAACGATTGAATACAGGAATAAACTCTTCTAAGAATCGCTTTCTTTCTTGATGTACAAAATTTCCTCTTTCAACCAATTGAAAATCAATAACAGCTAGTAAATCAGCATTAAAACTTTGATTTTCTGCCATTTGTTTCAAGGTCGCATTTCTATGACTCAATAACTTATTGTAGCCAATCAAATTATCCAAATACGACTTGTTGAATTGAGAGATTAATCGATCTAAAAACTTTCGTCTTGTTTCGCTTCCTTCCAAAATCAAATTACTATCGTATGGAGTAATAATTACAACAGGAAACTTCCCAATATGTTCTGCCAGTTTTGTATAATTTTTCTTATTAAACTTAAACTGTTTTTTAGCTCCTTTTTTTACTCCACAATAAACATTAGTCGTTTCCCCTCTGACAGAAAATTCCCCTTGCGCTACGAAAAAAGGTTCGCCAAATTTCACATTCTGACTATCTATCGAATTAAAATAACTTTTGGTATTCGACAAGTAATAAATCGCATCTAAAAGGTTGGTTTTCCCTTCTCCATTATTCCCTAAAAAACAATTGACAGATTGGTTTAAGTTGACAGAGATGTCGGTACAATTCTTAAAATTGATTAAAGATAAGTGGGTTAAATACATTTAGCAAAAGTAATCAATTCTTTGGTTTGAAGATGCAATAACTTGTCGCATTTTTAACAACGATTTAATTTTAGAAAAATATACGCTAAAACTTACATTATAATATAAAACGCATTAGTCAATGCAATATAATCAGCGGTATAATCATGCCTTTTACCTGTTTCAACAATCAATTCATTTTCCGCTACGTTTTCTTGTTTTGTATTAGTCAATTCGAAAACAATTCGGTGAGCAGGTTTATGCGGCACAGGTTTTACCCAACATTTTCTTTTTAGATGCAAACCAAAGTCATTGGCGATTTCGATACACTTTTCTGCATTTTCAACAGGTAGTATTAATGCTAAAACGCCATCCGTTTGTAAATGAGATTGAGCAAATTTTAAAATATCGGTATAATGCAAAGAATCGGTATGCCTAGCATTATTTCGATTGTCAGAGTTCGATTTTAAACTCTTTTCGAAAAAAGGAGGATTAGAAACAATGACTTCAAATTTTATTTTCGGTTTGTAATCCTGTAAGGAAGTATGAATTAAGCTAACCCTATCGCTCCACGGAGATTCTACAATATTAAATGATGCGTCAACCATTGCATCTTCGTTAATTTCTATTGCTGTAATTTTAGCATCAGAATTTCTTTGAGCAGTCATTAATCCAATAACTCCTGTACCTGTTCCAATATCTAAAATGTTTTTTGCCTGTTCAACATCAACCCAAGCACCAAGTAAAGTACCATCAGTTCCAATTTTCATTGCTGTATTGTCTTGCCTAATATTGAATTGCTTGAATCTAAATACTCCCATAGTGTTTTAATCTCCCGAATTTGGTCTAATTATTAGAACTTGCTAAAATGATCCAAAGTTTAATATTCTTTCTATTTTTCTTTTAATTTGAGTTCTAACATCGTTTAAAACAAGATATAAAAAATGCCTAACACCAATTAGGTATTGAAATGCGCCTAAAAAAAATAAAGTTTATTTTTACATAGACAATGAAAATAAAATCAGCATAGCCTTAGCTATGGTGATTTTATTTGAAGAAGTATATGTGA
>WFNC01000439.1 GCA_015488785.1 Flavobacteriales bacterium
AATGATTTAGAGTTATGAACCAACTGATCATTAATTAATATAGTAGGGGTGGCGTCAATACCTTTAGCTCTCAAATAATTATAACTCTCTTCAATTTCATTGATTAAATGTTCACTATTGAATACTGATTTAAATTCAAGAGTATCTAAATTTATTTTTGATGCTATTTTAAAGATATCTTTTTTTGAAAGGAGCTTATTTTCTTTATTTATTATTTCATACATATCCCAAAACTTATTCTGTTTGGCTGCTGCTAAAAGAGCCATTGAAGAAATTGTATTTCGACCACAATAGTTTATATACCCAAATCTAATTTTATCTTTATATTGGATCCTTTTCACAGCCAATAATTGAAATAGATATTAATGCAAATATAAATATAAGTTTATTCATGCTAATAAAAAATTACTCTCTTCTCTATAACGTTAGATAATTGCTTGAGAATTAACGGGAGAATTATATGCTTCTCTTAAGGATGGCTTTCTTCCTTTTACCTTTAGCTAAATCAGAGAAGCATAAATTATACGAATTTATTTTTCCCTAACAAAAAGATGTCCTTTCCTCGAACATCAAAATTAATACTATTTTGTTTCATATTTAACCGTTGTATTTTTCCAAGTGCGATGGCCTATAATCGAGCTCTTTTGGTTTTTTTTGCAATGGCATCAAATTGGGCGGCAAAAAAAACAAATGTGCTTGATTGGCGAGGGATTAGCCTTGCAGACAACGGTTGACGATATGTGTATGCGGGGTTTTTAAAAGATTAATTGTCAAATTTATAATAATTTTGCTTTGTTTCAACACTCTTCCAATTCAGGATACATCCCGCATTACATATAGCCTTTGTTGTGTTTTCGTGCTTTAATTTTTTTCTAATATTTCCATTAATTTATGATTCAGATATAGTTTTTCCTTACCTACTTTTATTGAATTTAGAAACCCTTTTTCTTCGAGTAAGATAAGATAATTACCAACAGTTTTGAGAGTACCTAGTCTTGCGTCAATTAAAAATTGTCTTTTTGTATAGGGTAATTTGAATATTATTTCTATTAGGTCTTTTGAATAAACTTTTGGGAGTTCATTTTTAATCTTTTCTGCGGTTGTCTCCATTAAAGAAATCACATTATCTAAACGGTTTAAACCTTTTTTTGCAGTTGATTCTATCATATCAAGCATATAAAGAATAAATCCTTCCCAATCATTGTTTTCTGTGATATTTCTTAGTTTCCTATAGTAATCAGTTTTATTCTTAATGATATATTCGCTAAGAAAAATCGCTGGGATATCTAACAATTTCTCCATTTTTAAGTATAGCAACAAGAGAATCCGTCCTGTTCTTCCATTTCCATCTGAGAATGGATGAATTGCTTCAAATTGGTAGTGCATTATAGCCATTTTAATCAGAGGGTCTATTGAGTCATCCTGATTAATAAATTTCTCAAGATTTGCTAATTTGTCTCTAATTACACTTTCTCCAGAAGGAGGGGTATAAATGACTTCTCCATTTGTATTTGAAAGAGTAGTCCCAGGTGTTACTCTAATTCCTGAAGAATTTTGTTTTATACATTGTACAATCTCAATGCAAAGGTTTGTAGTAATAAATGGTCGTGAATCTAATCTGTCAAGTCCTAATGACAATGCTTCTTTGTAATTTAGAACTTCTTTAGTAGCAGGATTCTCAAACTTTTTTTCTGCTACTACAGCCTTATATAAATCATCATTGGTAGTTATGATATTTTCGATTTCAGAACTCACTTTGGCTTCTTGCAAATGTATTGTATCAAGAAAAAGTCTGGGATTCGGTAGGTTTGTCAAGGCTCCATTTAGTTTAGCCAATGCTCTACTTGCAGTTATTGTTTTTAGTAAAATAATTTTCGTTTCTAATTCAACCAACTTTGGTGGAAGTAAAGGCAAATCATCGAATGGTATTTCTCTGTTAAAATTTGTCATGTCTTATCGAAGTAATATTTACACTCATTAATTAAACGAGGGCAAATATAGAGATAATTTACTCTCGTTTATCGTTTTGAGGTAATTTTTACTCTCGTTGGATTTTTTGCATAAAACACAACTTATAGATAAAGACAATATTATATACTACATATATTAACGTACTAATAATTGTACAGTAGTTCTGTTTTTCTGTTCTAGAAACACCACTCTATTCCCTATTAAATCATCAATTATTTTTTGATTATAGTGACGAATAGTAATAAGCT
>WFNC01000440.1 GCA_015488785.1 Flavobacteriales bacterium
TCTTGATGTTTTACTCTTGTATTTGCATCTAATCCAGCATGATAGGGGAGGGCTTTTATTCCATTTACAACTAATAATTCAGCTAGCTCTTCTACTTTCTTACGACTTAAGCAATAGACAATCCCTGATTTTCCTTCTCTTTGTTTTATGAATTTTACAAGTTCTTTCTCAACATTATTCTTAGACCTGATTTCATAATACAAATTTTTTCGATTAAACGAATCTTGAAACACATTTGCGCCTATCATTCCTAAATTCTTTTGAATGTCGTACTGAACTTTGTCTGTTGCTGTAGCTGTTAAAGCAATAATTGGTACTTTTACTATACTCTCTATAATAGGACGTAAACGTCTATATTCTGGTCTGAAATCGTGCCCCCATTCAGAAATACAATGTGCTTCATCAATTGCAAAAAACGATATTTTTATTTTTTTGAGAAATTCTACATTTTCTTCTTTTGTTAATGATTCTGGAGCGACGTAAAGTAATTTTGTCTTTCCATCCATTACATCTTGCTTAACTCTTGTAGAGTCAGATTTGTTTAATGATGAATTTAAAAAATGGGCAACACTATCATCTTCACTAACTTGCCGAATCGCATCGACTTGATTTTTCATTAATGCAATAAGAGGTGAAACTACGATTGCAGTTCCTTCAGACATTAAGGCTGGTAATTGGTAACACATTGATTTTCCTCCTCCAGTCGGCATTATTACAAAAGTATTTTTACCTTCTAATAAACCTTTTATTATTAGCTCTTGGTCTCCTTTAAAACTATCAAAGCCAAAATATTTTTGTAATCCTTCTTTGATTGTTAATTCTGCTGTTTGCATTTGTTTTTTCTTTATGGTCTAAAAAATAGTCGTAAATCATTTTTTACGATAGTCTAAATATAATGATAAATTTGGAGTAAAAAAAGCCTTAACAAAGTTATTGTTAATAATAAGCTTTAATTATATGATTTCGTTTGTTTTTTGAACCTTTATCTCCTTGATTATTATTGTTCTTGATTTAATATTAGCTGCTTTTATAAAACTTGAAAGAGATTATGTTTAATTAGCTTCTATTTGTTTACCCTTATTTTTATATTAACACTTATACCTTCTCTTTCAGTCGATTCTATTAATATAGCTTTTAAGACCTCGGCGTGGGATTCTGTTGTAATTACTTACCTCCTAATTTCCCAAAAAGTATTGATGAAGTCTAAAATTAAAGATTATTTGTTAATAACAAATTATTTATGATTGTTGTCTTTTGATAAAAAAATCAGTATATTTGGTTTTAAATTAAAATAAAAAATTATGAAAAAACTTTACATTTCAATGGGTTTATTAATTGCAGGAAGTGCAATTACGGCTCAAAGCAGCATGCTAAAGCAAAATCAAACTATTGATTTTCCTGCATCTAAACATTTTAAAGGAGAGGCTCGTAAAGGAGTTAAACCTAATTTTAATCAACAAAAAAGTACACCTCTATGGTCTAATGATTGTAGCGATGCTTCAACTTTTGTGTTTACAAACACTAGTACACCTTCGCTAGATTGGTCTATAGAGACTGATCCTGCATCTATTCCTGTGTCAGAATTAACTCCTATGGGAAGTCAAACTGCTTCAAATGGATATTTATTTATTAGTTCTGATGCTGTAGCTGGTAATGCTGATGGGAATAATACTCCTGTTGTTGCCGTTGCTAGAGTTTATGATACTTTAGATTTATCGGCATATCCGAATGCTATTTTAACTTTTTCGAGTAATTATAGATGGTGGCATGAAGATCGTACTGTAAGAGTTTCAGGAGATAATGGAGCTAACTGGACAGATTTTGAAATTTCTAATACAGCAAATTCCCCTGGATATGTAGGGACTACTGATCATCAGAATACATTAAATCCAACAATAGAAGTTTTTGATATTTCATCTGTAGCTGGAGGTCAATCTCAAGTTTTAATTGAGTTTGTATATGACGATAATGATATCTGGGCTTGGTATTGGGCAATTGATGATATTGCAGTATATGAAAAGGCTGGAAATGATTTGAGAGTCAATCAATATTTCGCAACTGATTTGAGTGTGGATTATGAATATGCAATTGTTCCTTTAACACAAGTTACTCCAATGATGTTTGGTTTAGAAATTGAAAATATGGGAGTAAATGATATTACTAATGTTGGTTTTTCTTTCGATATAAATGATGGGACATCAAGTGTAGCTTCTGGTAGTAATGTAACAACACCAATTACGTCTCTTTCAGGTGCTATTGATTCTGTTTTTGAAACTACAAGTTATACTCCAACAGCAATAGGTACATATACTTATACTTTGACAGCTGTTTCTGATAGTGTAGATGAAGATGCTACAAATAATCCAACAATGACAGGGAGTCTTGAAGTTTCTTCTTCTGTTTGGGCTGTAGATGACGGATCTTTAGACGGTAGTTATTCTCAATTATTTGATGCTGATTCAACAGAAGTTTTTAAAGTAGGTAATACTTTTTTTATACAAAATGATGCAACACTGTTTTCTTTAGACATTCAAATAGCGGGAACAAATCAAGCTGTTAATAGTGAGGTCTTTGGAGAAATATGGAAGTTTGATGGAACTAATTGGACTCAGTTAGTTACCTCTATATCTAAAACCGTAACTTCTGCTGATAATGGAGAGTGGATAAATGTTAGATTTAGTCAAGGTGTTGATTTATCTTCAGGAGATCAAGTCATTGCTTTTGCAGGTCATTATGGAGGTAGTATTACTGAGAGAGTTTCTTTTGCTAGAGGAGGGAAAGATGGAACTGTTCGTCTAGGTATGAGTGATGGATCAATTAATGGCTTTTCGGGGAATAATGCTCCTCCACATGTTAGAATGAATTTTACTGATTACGGTGTAGGTATTGAAGAAAATATTTCTGATATTTCGTTATCACAAAACACACCTAATCCAGCAGTTAATAATACTGTAATTAGATATAGCTTACAAAACAATGCTAGTGTTAATTTAGTTATTACTGATTTAAATGGAAAAGTTGTAAGAACAATTTCTCAAAAAAATCAAGTGAAAGGAGTACATACATTTAATGTAAATACTGCGAACTTAGCTAATGGAGTATATCAATATACTTTAACTGGTGCTGGTTCTTCAATTACAAAATCTATGGTTGTTGCTAAATAGTACCAATCACAATTTTAGTTAAAAAAAAGCCTTGAGTTTCAGTACTCAAGGCTTTTTTTGTACCTTAGTAAAATAAATACTTCGTTGATTCTAATTATTAATGAAGAATCAACAAAATAATTAAGGTTATAGAGGTATAAAAATAAACGTTAGTTCTATTAATAAAATAGGGTTAGAAATAAACTTCGAGATGAAATATATTATAGCATTATTTATGATTATTGTTTTTAGTTTTACAGGATATTCTCAATTCTCTGACAGTAACTTAATTCAGTTTAGTGGAGTAGTCGTTTCTGGCGATAGTTTAGAACCTGTTCCTTATTGTACAGTTGTAGATAAAGTTACAATGCGAGGAACGGTTTCCGATTATTTTGGTTATTTCTCTTTTGTTGCACATAAAGGTGATTCTATTCGATTTTCTTCTGTAGGGTTTAAAACATCCTATTATGTAATCCCTGATTCTTTGAAAGAAAACAAGTATTCATTGATTCATGTATTGTCAACCGATACGATTATGCTACCTGTAGCTGTTATATACCCTTGGCCTTCAAAAGAGCAATTTGCAGAAGCTTTTGTTAATGTAGAAATTCCAAATGATGATTATAAAAGAGCAATTCATAACTTGGAACAAGCAGAATTAAAAGAAAGGGCAGATGGAATTCCAATGAATGGAAGTATGAATTATAATTACCAGATGCAACAAAAACAAAATCAATTATATTACGCAGGGCAATTGCCTCCAAATAATTTATTAAATCCTATCGCTTGGTCCAAGTTTATCAAGTCTTGGAAGAATGGTGATTTTAAAAGACAATAAAAAAGAGGACTTAACAAAGTCCTCTTTTATTTTTAGGTATTTATTTTTACTTAAACTCAATAGCGTATTTACCGTCATTAATTAAACCTAATATTTTAATACCTGGAGTAATAATGTAATAAGCTGTTTGCGATTTTTTTTCTAAAGGAGTAATATTATCGTCAAAAGAAGGAAGACTTTCGCTTAATTCTCTTGAAATAATCGAATATTCAGAAACCAAACTTGGAATACTAGTAAATAAACTGACTTCTTTATCAGATAGATTTTCTAACTCTACATTTATTCTAGCTAAAATATAGTTTTTATTGTACTCATCTTTTTTAAACTCTTTTACGTTGTCATCATCACAATTATAGGTGATAGATTTAAAAGTATATTTTACTAGCTCTCCGTTCCAACCTTCTTCGACAGTTTTTTCGACATTGATAGCAACTTCTTTTTCGGCAAAATCATAATCAATTTTGCTTAAAGGCAAAAGGGTCTCTTCACTTTCGTCTTCCCATTTAATTTCGTCCATCCCTCTGTTCAATCCAATATAGAAGTTTGAAAAATCACTATCTGTAGGAATGCTATAAACGACATAACCTTCATTCGTTTTTTTATCAACTCCTCTGAATGTTGCTCCGTTTTTTAAGTTAAGAATAGGTTTGTAAACTTTCTGATCTTTCATATTATACAATTCAAAAGAAGCTTCTGTAAAACCTAATACTTCATCAGAACCAGTTGTTTTTCCATACATTAACACTCTAATTAATTTTTCGTCACTAGCGTTAGGAGAATAGACTTCTTCACCATCCCAATCATCAGTTACTTTTCTAATACTTAGGATATCATAAACGGGTTTGTTCTCAGTATCATTTTTCTTAAAGAAACCTTTAAAATTTGCATTGTAGTCAATTTCTTTGTTTTCAAAAGTTCTAGAACACGATGTTACTAATAGTCCAACTGTAGCGATTGCTAAAATAATTTTTTTTATTTTTTTTCTATGTTTTTTGTGAATAGCAAACATAAACTAAAATAACGGATTAATAATATATGTCCTCTTTTTGTCTCCTTATAAATTACCAATTGAATTATGAAATGCGCCAAATAAATAATTTTATGATCACATATACTTCTTCAAATAAAACTACCATAGCTAAGGCTATGCTAATTTTATTTTCATCGTCTATGAGAAAATAAATTTTATTTTTTAAGGCGCATTTCAATATTTAATTGATATAATACTCGGCAAGCATTTTGATAATTATACCGAAATTAAATTATCGAAAGACATAAAAGAAAGTTCTATTGTAGCGACAACAGGAGCATTTTATTTAAACGCTGAAATGAATAAAGAAAGTTTTGAGCATTCACACTAAAATAAAAATTCACAAATAGAAAAGCCGATTGCTTATTTAAACAATCGGCTTTTTTTATTAAAATTTAATATACTATCCTTCTTTAGCAGCTAAATACCTTTCAGCATCTAAAGCAGCCATGCAACCAGTTCCTGCAGCAGTAATCGCTTGTTTATAAACGTGGTCAGCAGCATCTCCAGCTACAAAAACCCCCTCTACATTTGTTTTTGAAGTACCAGGAATATTTTTTATATATCCATTGTCTTCCAATTCAACATAGTCTTTAAATATTTCTGTATTCGGGTTGTGACCAATCGCAATAAAAGCCCCCGTTACTTCAATATCTTCAGTACTATTTGTTTTGTTGTTTTTAATTCTACAACCAGTTACAACATTACCGTCTCCCAAAACTTCATCAATTTCAGAGTTGTAACGAACATCAATTTTTTCGTTTGCCAATACTCTTGCTTCCATTATTTTAGAAGCTTTAAAATGATCTTTTCTAATTAGCATCGTCACTTTACTACAAATGTTAGCTAAATAAGAAGCTTCTTCACAAGCAGAATCTCCAGCACCAACAATAAGAACATCTTGATTTCTATAAAAGAAGCCATCACAAACAGCACAAGCAGAAACTCCACCTCCGTTTTTTAAATAATGTTGTTCCGATTCCAAACCTAAATAGCGAGCAGAAGCTCCTGTCGAAATAATAATCGTATCGGCATGAATTTCTTTCGCTCCATCAATCCAAGCTTTATGTACAGAACCCGAAAAATCAACTTTAGTTACTAATCCAAAACGAATGTCAGCATCAAACCTTTTGGCTTGATTTTCTAGTTGAGTCATCATTTCTGTTCCATTCACACCTTCTGGGTAACCAGGAAAGTTATCTACTTCTGTAGTGGTAGTCAATTGTCCACCAGGTTGTATTCCTTGATATAAAACAGGAGCCATGTTTGCTCTTGCTGCGTATATGGCAGCTGTATATCCAGCAGGTCCTGAACCTATAATTAAACATTTTACTTTTTCTATTTCTTCTGACATTTATATATTGTTTTAGTAAAAATTAAAATCTATTTTTAAACAAAGATATAAAATTTCTAAACTATTATCTGAATTCTTAAAAAAGCAAATCTTATTTTTTGTTAAATAGTTAAGAAAGTACTTTTTATATTAAAAAAAGAATATTTTTGTAGATTCAATTAAATATTTTTCATAAAAAAAATACA
>WFNC01000441.1 GCA_015488785.1 Flavobacteriales bacterium
ACATCTTCAATAACTATGTTATTACCGCTTACATGAACGTTTGGAATAATATCTGAATTTCCATTAGTTACTTGTATAGTTAGATTTTCTGTCGCAGGAATGCTTTTAATTACAGAGCCATTCAAATCTACAACACTATCTGCAATTGTTAAACTTCCACCACTATTAACAACCACGCTGTAACTTCCGTTTGTATTTGTAATCGTAACAGGGTCACAGACAGGGGTAGGTATTGGAATATTGTCTCCTGTATATATGTAGCCGTTGTCAGTTAACGCTAAATGAACTTGCGTATCGTAACCTTGAATTAAATTAGGTGTAAAAGCTTTAGATGTTTCAGGAACTCGAACTAAAAATGAAAGCCTGCCCATTACCATAGAATTGGCATCTTTCCCATTTTCAGGATTTGAAACTTGAATATTCTGAACTTCTGTATGTTCAATAAAAGGCTTTTCAAAACCTAAAGTGTTGTACTTGTAGTGAGATAAAATCCCCTGGCAAACCCCAAGTAATTTTTGAAGCTTACTCATTGCCAAAACATCAGCAGACTGACTAGAAGAAGCCAAAGAACTTGTGTAAACATCTATATTGTACACATAATTACCATCTTGTTTCAGTTGCGTTAAATTGTCATAATCTCCACGGCTAAGCGACACGTTGATAGCAGGAATTTCAGAATTTGAAAACGCTACAAATCTATCAATATAAACGCTTGCATTGAGGTTTAAGTTAGATTGTAAATTACTTTGAGTTGGTAGTTCGCTTGCTAAAATTTCAGCGATACGATTTCGCACTAATTCAAATGCTCTATCTTGTATTATATCTGTTATAATTGTGCTCATTCAAAATCTGTTAAAATAAGTGTTATAAATCCAAGCCTTTCGTCAGGGTAAAATTCTGAAACCTTGTATCTCTTGTCGATATTCGTCGAATCCTTTACCGTAACTAAATGATTCTTCATGCTAACCTCTCCCTTACTATTTCTAACAGGGTAGCCTAGTAGTTTTTCTTCTGAAATTGATACACTAGCTGTTTTTGTAGATATACGTTCTCCGTCAATATTAAAGCCTGTGTGATGCTTAGAATGCAATCCAACTACCTCGATTACTTCTCCTGTTGAAGCTTGCAATGTTATTGTTTGAAATTCTTTAGCGTTACTTGTTATAATTGCTAAATCTCGTATTTGCCTCTCGAATAAATTCATAATTCTATATAAAAAAAGCCTAACAATTAAATTATTAGGCTTTTTTAAATTACATCAATCTACTTACTTTTTTTCAGTAGTTTTTTTCTTTTCCTTAACCTCTACTAAGTGACCGTTTTTCAACAATTCTTTTAATCTTCCTTTTGGAAAATCAGATTCTTTTAGTTCGGTTTTGTGATCTTCGATTAAACGTCCGCAAGCGTAAACACTTGCGACGTTTTCTTTTAATTTATATTTAGCCATTTCTTTATTTTTAAGATAAAACTGTTGCCGTCCAAATTTGGTCAATTGCAACAGGAATAGCAAGTGGACGTGTTTTCAAATGAATCTCGTGAGCCTGTCTTCTCTTATCAATAACCTCAGTTACCAACCATTCACCTTGTTGCTTAATTGTTCCATTTGAATCAATTAATTGCTTAACTGCTGCATATCCTAAAACAAACTCAGGATTGTCAGCTAACAATACAACTTTCTTTTCGTTGATAAAAGGTATTGAATTACCTGATGCGTCTGTGTAAGAAGCAGGGTATGACCATAATCTTACGTTATAACTTCCTACTATGATTTCTCCGTGGAAAGTACTTCCTGTTGCTTCTCTTTGAGGCTTAGAAATTGCATCTAAGTTAATGTGCTTAATATCGTTTCTCTTAACTACAAAATCATTTGTTAAAAATGCGGACATCGCTTGCTCTCCCAAGATTAAATTAAAGATACCACTATTAGACTTACCTTGCTCTCGGATGAACTTGCAACCAACTTCTAACACCTTGTAAGGGTTAACAGTTGCTACTGAGAAGTCATTACTAGCATTATAAGCTACTTTTGATAATGGTAACCTACCGTAATCAATAGCTTCATTATTAACTAATTGAACAACTCCGCTATCAAATACTTGTGCGCATTGAACTTCCATTGCATCCTCGATTGTCTCCTTAACAGTAGCCAACCTTTCAGCAGATTCTGCAACAATTTGTGGGAACATAGACGTATCTCCATTAGCGATTTGACCGATAACAATATCGTATAATTCAGAATCGTTAGCAACTATATACTCGTGATAATTTGGTGGAGAAAACATTGATTGACTAGATTTGCTATTAGCGACTAAGTTTCCGTCTTGAAACTCGCCAACATCAACTGCTACCTTTTTAATTCCTCGCCTAACCTCAATAGAGATTGTCTTTGTAAGACTAATTTTCTTTTTGAAAAAAGAGCGTAAAAAAGAAGTAACTTGTGGCGCATCTTTGAATCTTGAAACAACTCCACTTGTGAATATAGCCCTTGAATCTTGTAATGGTATAGCCATATATGCAACACCTACTTTCGATGGGATTAAAAATCCTAATCCAAAAGAAACTACTGCTCCTGCCATCAAGCTTCCTAAGGCTGAGCCAAAAGCAATTGATGAAATTAAAAATAATAATAAATTTTTCATTGTATTTTTTTTTGTTTTAAAAATTAAAGTTGATTAACGTTTAATAGGTTAATTCCTATTCCGACCAATCTATCGGCAATTTGTATGTTAGCAATAGGAGTAGCTAATGTAGCCCCTGTTGCAACTACTACTTTAGACTTGTCTAAATCCCCCTTGATACACAATTGAACATTCATTGTTAAACCTGCGCCAACTTCAATTTCAGAAGCTAAAACTCCAACAGGATATTGACTTCCGTCTGTTTTTGTTTCGTCTAATTTAGCAAGCAAGCTAGTTGAAGCTATTCGCCCCATTACTGTACCCTCTGGAATAACTTCACTTGAAGCAGAAGCATTCTTATACGCTTGTCCTTTTACAGAGTAACCACCGATTAACAACTTAGAGTTATCTCTTTCGATTTTCAAATGATTACTTGTGTTTACTGATACTGTCGCACCCATAATTATTTATTTTAAAGAAGCTAACATTTTAGCCTCTATTGATTCAACTTCTGTTAATTTTTCCGCTCCTGCAACAGGTATAACTTTTTGTTTCGTTTCCGTCGCATTTTCTCCACTAATAGCTTCAAGTGTTTTTGCTGAAATTTTCTTAACTGTTAATTCAGTTAGTTCAGTTTGAGAGATGCTTTTTTGCGATTTAATCCCATCTGTAACTGCCTTAGCATCTACTTCTGAAAACACAAGCCAAGCTCCTATTTCATCGTTACGTTTAGCTAACGCATCAGCCACTATCTTAGCGACAATGTCAGGGTATTCTGCTGTTAATTTTTCAATCGTCATTTTTTCGATTTTTTGTTTTGGTTTATCTTTTTTCGCAACAACAGGATTGTAACTTGCTGAAATTTTAGCAAAATCCTCTATTTGTGCTTTTATATTGCTGTCTAATTTTTTAACTTTTGAAATCAACCCAATTTGTTTAGCTTGTTTAGCCGTTAGGAAAACATCAATTCGACTATCTAATGAGAATATCTCATCTAATGTATGACCTGCTATTTTTTCAAATTTTTCAATGTCGATTTTAGCCTCAAATTTCTTTCTTAAATTTTTATTAATTCTATCAAGATTAGCTTTTAATTCATCTGTAAAATATTCTGAATTTTCAAACCAGTCAGAATAAGAAGCTCTATGTACCATTAATTCTGAAACATCTAACGCTTCTACTTCATCGACCATTGCCACGAAGAAAAAACCTGAACTATATGCTCGACCGTCGATTTTAACTTTCTTCGGACCTTCGTATTCGTTGAATTTCGCAACCATTCCAAACGTTGATTGTGGGTCACCTCCATTTGTGTCAATTCTAACAACTAAATCCCCTTCAATTTTATTAACTGATGTAATAAATTCAGAAGCCGACCACTTGTTAATATCTCCGTATATTAGAATTTCGTTTGTCATATACTCACAAAAATAGAAGCTAATAAGAGAGGTTATTTCTAAAGTCATTATTTTTATGACTAAAACAAACAAGCCATGGAATATAAG
>WFNC01000442.1 GCA_015488785.1 Flavobacteriales bacterium
CCTTAGGATAATCTTAGGGCTTTTTTTATCGTTTGCAACTTTAAAATATTATCTAACTTTTTGATTAGTTCCTTGTATTTTTTATAAAAAAAAGAGCAATATAGTGAAACTAATCACAGATCCATTTAAAGGCTATTTCAATTCCGTACAAATTTCCAATTTCTCTTTCTTTAGGAAAAGAGGCGAAAAAAAAAGAGATGTTAAATAGTTTCAGAATTTAAAATTCAACAATCTAATCTACTTCTAAATAGGGATAACTGAAAAACACTCAAAATTAGGGATATCGCTGTTTTTAGTAGTTTTTTAGCCTTTAAAATGAAAGACATTCTTTATAATGCAAATTTTTAGTACAGTTGAATAGTCGTTTCCCTAAAAAACACATCCTATTTCGTTGCCTGCAACTCGCAGTATATCTATACAGCTCCGTTTTCCCGCCTCATACTATATGCTTTTTAGGCTTTTTCAGCACCTCCTAAATACCCATCATTAATCACTAGAACACGCTAAAAGAAAGGACGATTAATATCCGTTTACTCATTGACTTAAAAAAATATTGCTTTAAGTTTGAACAAGTGAAAGATAAAATTTAAACTCCAAACAAAATAATTTGATTATAATTCCCTTACTCTATTGCAGAACTAAATATATTTATTATCTTTGCACTCATAATGCGGGATGGAGCAGTGGTAGCTCGTCGGGCTCATAACCCGAAGGTCGTTGGTTCGAGTCCAGCTCCCGCTACAGAGAGTATCACCGAGATACAAAGAAAAAGCCTTTCAGAAATGAAAGGCTTTTTTTGGTTTGGGGTAACGTAAGGGGGGAACGTATTTTTACTTTTTACTTTTTTTTATCATTATTAAATACTGAAAAATCATTTGTTGCTTGCATCAATTATTGATCATTTATATAATGTTTTTTTAATACTTCAATGCCTGAGTGTGAGCTTATCAAAGTTGCTTTTTCTCCAAATTGTTGTACTAAAGATGTTAAGTATGTTTTTCTTAAATGCTTTAACAATACTTTCTTACCAGAATCTGTAAATTGCCAATAATGAGAGAAAGCTTTTGAAACAATCTCCATTCTTGTTCTCAATGTAGTTCTTTCATCTTTTGCTATAATATACTTTTCTAAACCTTTGTTTGCTTCATAACCTAGTTCATCTAATAATTTTCTCAGTCCTTTTGTTATTGGAATATGTTTCATTATTGCATTTTCTGTTCCTGAGACATCATTTCTTCGGTTCACTTTAAAATTTTCAATTTGAATAAACATTGCAACTCCTTTATCATCAACAACTATATCTTTAAATTGAATCGACATAAACTCCTATCTCTTTAAACCTGTTTCTAAAGCTAACTTAAATGCACTTTTCAACCATTCTCGATACAAGTTTTTCTTTTCTCCTGTTGATAGAACCTTTATACCTTTACTTGGTTCTATGACTGATAGTAAATTATCAAATTCAGATTTTGTCACAATTGTTTTATCAATAACTTCTGTTCGTCTTGCGATATCAATAAATGGATTTTCTATGTCGTATCACTTTTTTTCAATCAGCCAATTAATAAATTGTCGCATAGCTCCTATGAAGCTATTGTAAGTTTTGTTTTTGTAATGTAACTCGTCTAATATATAGTTGTGTAAAATAGCGACTACTTTATCATTGATATTGTTAATATGAATTAGGGTATGGTCTATATTTTTAGCCTTTAGACTTAAACAAAAGTATTTGAAAGCGAGGGGTAATTACCCCTCGCTTTCGAAAAAAGAATAAAATAATCAGACAGAGTTTAAATTACACCCTCTCCTATTTCGTTGCCTGCAACTCACAATATATTTACAGCTTTGTTTGGTCGCCTCATATAATATAATTTTTAGACCTTTTCAGTGAACCCTATTTACATTAATATAATCTGTTGTAATCTGTTTTGGTTTGTTTTAGTTACTTATTAAGTAAACCCAAGGTGAAACAATTAATCCTTTCTTATCAACGGCCTTTACCTTTACTATGTTTTTATCTGCTTCTGAACGGCTGTTTGTTTTTAATGTATATACAAAATACCAAGATCCTTGTTCTTTTTCAACTATATTTGTTTTTAAGTTATATTCAGCCATTAATATCTGCTGCATACGTTTTACATTTTTAATGTCTTTAAATGCTGATACTATAACGTAATAATCATTAACAACTAATTGATTAACACCACTATCTTTTTCGTCAGTTGTTACAATATTTTCAGATGAATTATTCAGGTTAGATTCATTATTAGAACTTTGATTTAATAACGTTTTATTTGTCTTTATAACTTCGAGCAATTCTTCTTTATTTTTTTCATTTTCTTTCTTCAATTCTTCTAAACCATATATATAACCTTCTATCTCTTTTCTTTGCTCTTCTATCTCTTTTTGGATAGCATCATTTTTTTGAGTCATATAGTTAGATCGCTCACTCTCTATCGCTATATCTTTTTTTAGTGCTTTTAATTCTTTTTCATCAAACACAGCATTAGACTTATCCTTGAATTTAATTCCAAAAACAATTTCATGAGATCCAGAATTATAAGAAGCTAAATTATTTACAGAAAACTCGGCTGAATAACCTAAAGTAAATCTATTATCTAACTCTGTTCCTAAAGTTACTGCGAAAGAGTTCTTTGGAGAGAAACCTACTACCACCCACGATTGTTCTTTATAAACAGTTTTTAACATTGCATCATACTGAAACGGTAGTCCAGAAACTCCTCTTAGTTGTATTACTGGAGATAACTTTACATTCTCACCAATGCTAAATTCATAATCAACAATACCTATAAAATGCCTCAACAAACTATAATTTAATTCTCTTTCTGTATAACTATCAGTAAACATAGAACTACTTCCTAATAACTGAGGTATAACAAATTGAGCTGTTAACTTTTTGGCTTTATAAGTTAAACCAAAATCACTTTCAAAATGTGACCTAGAAAGATTATTTATTAAGATCACTTCATCTGACTTATCTTGAGCTTGAACCTCATCAAAAAGAATTCTATTTTGTATCACTCCAATATTTAACCCTAATAGTAATTGTTGCGTTTTACTTATTTTAAAGTATTGTGCATAAGAGATTTTACCACTTGTATTGGCTAGGATATTATTTTTGTCATTTGATATTAATATTCCTAAACCAGATTTTTCATTATTCAATTTCCAATTTGCTGTTAAAAGTCCTGTTTCAGGAGCTCTATCAAAACCAACCCATTGTTTTCTAAAATGCAAAAACGCGCCACTACCATTAAACCCTGCGTATGAAGGGTTCAATGTATATGGATTGATTACATTATGATTTAGCACTGGTATCTGTTGAGCAGAAACACTTTGCACTAAAAGGACTACACTAAAAATGATGATATTTATAACTTTCATATCTATATTATCTTAAAAATTTATTATCTATTTTATTATCTTAATACTGTAACTGCACCTTTATATACTTTATCCGAATCGTCAAATGATACAGTGTAATAATATGTTCCATCTGGTAAAGCATCAAAACGATAAGCTCCATTCCACTCTTCTTTATAATCGTTTGCTGAAAATACTTCTATCCCCCACTTATTATAAACAGCTATATGAATAACATCAAATACATCTGCATTAAATATTTTCCAGGTATCATTTTTTCCATTTCCATCAGGAGTTACAATATTTGAAATAAAGATTCTATAATCTTCTATTACCTCTACTTCTACTTCATCTACATTTTTACACCCATTTACATCTACTACTTTTATTTGATAAACTGTAGTTTCTAGAGGCCTTACATTAGGATTTAAAACTGTATTATCTTCAATTGTTTCAAAGTTACTCCAACCAATATCTGTTGCAGTTGGAGCTATAGCGTCTAACTGTAATGTAAACCCATAACTTACAGAAGTATCAAGACCTGCATCTACTAAAGGAATAGGATAAATTTCGATATACTTGATAATTGAATCTACACAGTTTGCATTTGAAGTTGCTATTAGTTTTACAGCGTAAAAACCATTCTCATCATAGATATGTTCTGGAGAGAAAATAGTTGAAGAACTTGAGTCTCCAAAACTCCAGTCATATGTCATTGTACCTGTATTAACTTGGGATAAATTTAAGAATATAGCTGAAGCATCAACACATTCATTACTAAAATTAAAATTCACAAATGGGTATGCACTAACTTCAATAGTAATTGTAGTGTCTTTTTCACATCCTCTATCTGAAGTTGCTGTTAACTCTACTGGGTAATATCCTGAACTTAAAAACATTCGATCTGGACTTTCTTCTATTGAATTAGTTCCATCTCCAAAATCCCAAACATACCCGTTAATATTTCCATTATCTATTGTAGTTAAGTTTTCAAAATTATTAACGAAACCTTCACATTTTTCTAATGTTTCAAAATTAGTATTAGGCAAAGGAAATACTTCTACATCTTTTACTACTGTATCTAAACAACCTAAACCAGACTCTACAATTAATTCGACAGGAAAAACTCCTGAGGTATCAAAAACATATAATGGATTCAATTGGTTTGTTGTAAAACCATCTGAAAAATCCCATAGATAAGTTAATGTTCCAGAAGAGATTGATGAGACGTTTGTAATTGGTGACACATCTAGATTACACACGTTAATAAAATCAAAGTTCGCTATTGGAACAGGGTTAACTTCTACTAATGCACTAGCATCGTCTTCACAACCAAAGTCAGAAATAAGATTTAATGAAACAGTATAACTATCTGGTACTTGATAGAAATGACTAGGTGAAACTAAAGCTGAAATAGAAGCATCTCCAAAATTCCAATTAGAAGTATAACTTCCAGATAAGATAGTAGATCCATCGGTAAAAACTAAAGAGTCGTATTGACAAACATCTTGAAATTGAAAACTAGCATTAGGTCTTGGATATACATTTGCTATTATTTGTTTCGTTTCTATACATTGGTTATAAGACGTAGCTTTTAACTGAACAATATAGCTTCCTGGAACTGGATAAGTATAAACAGGAGATTCTTGACTAGATAATATTCCATTACCAAAATTCCATTCATAATCTGTAACATAAAATGGAGCATTAGAAGTGTTTATAAAGTGTATAGACTCTCCTTCACACACACTATCACTAATAAAGCTAACCAAGACTCTATCTAGCACATTAATCTCTTTTACAACGGAATCTTTACATCTATTATTTGATTCAGAAACTAAAGTAACATTGTAACTGCCACTTAAAGAATATTTATGACTCAATTGACCAAAAGTATTAATGATTGAGTCAACTCCATCTCCAAACCTCCATATTGTTTCCTGAATATAACCAGGTGAAACACTTGACAAATTAACAAACTCTACATCTATTGTATCGCATACATCTAGAGCTGTAAAATCTACATTTGGTAATGAATAAACTTGTACAGCCTTAATAATTGAATCGACACACCCTTTAACAGAAGTTGCTTCTAACTTCACATTATAAGTAGTACTATTGCTATATAGGTAATTAGGAGAAGGGTTGATAGAGCTTTGTCCGTTTCCGAAGTCCCAATTATATGAATTTATTGAACCAGAAGTAATTGAAGACAAGTTTTGAAACTGGTTATAAGTTCCAAAACAAACAAATTCAGTTGAAAAATTTACTACTGGCAAAGGAAGAACATTTATTATTGCAGTATCACTAAAAGTAGCAGGGCAAACTCCATTTTCTACTGTTACTCTATAGTATGTAGTATCTGTAATGTTTGTATAATTTATTGTAGCGTTTGAATTTGAAATATCTAACCAAGTTGCTCCAAAATCTATTGAAGATTGCCATTTTGATATCGTTCCATTATTCCCTAGCAACTCTAAGCCTCCAGTATTAAAACCACTACAAGCCTCTTGCTCTCCTACAATAGAACCTCCTATTGTTTTCTCATCAACTAAAACAACAATAACTTCACTAGTATCTGAAGGACAAGCTCCACTCTCTACCAATGCTCTATAATAAGTTGATTGATTAAGGTTTAAATAACTCTCAGCTAAAGTGGTGTTGTTTATATTATTCCAAGGTCCATTTTGTGAATTAGAAGATTGCCAAAATTGAATACTTCCAATTACACCAGTAAGGTTTACTGACCCTGTATTTAATGCCTTACATACAGAAGTAGCACCTGTAACACCTCCAATACTAGAAGCACTATTAATTTTAACTCTTGTAGAAGCAGTCTTTATCGAACAATTTGTAGGTGCAGAAACTGCTACTACATACACTCCTGAATCTGCTACTGTCACCCCATTTATTGTTGGGTTCTGTAAATTGGAAGTAAAGCCATTAGGCCCTTGCCAAGCATAAATCGCATTAGCAAAACTTGAGGCAAATAATTGAATAGTATCACCTACACAATTAGGTCCGCTATTTGATGCAATTACAATATCGACTAATTCAGTAACACTACCAAAGCTAGAGGTAGGTTCTATTTGAGAATATTTTCTTGTAATAGACCAATCTACACTTAAAGATGCTGTATTCTTTAAAGATCCAATTACTACTTTCTTAACATCATTAAAAGTTGAACTAAAAACATTATCTACTCTCTGAATGTTATCTCCTGGCCAAACTAAGTTATGAGCCGTAGCACTTTGCCATGTATAACTCCAGATTCCTTGAGTTATTCCTGATGGATGATTATTTGTAGAAGGAGATTGATCTGTAATTGAATAACAGTGATTTAATGTTGCATCGTTCTGAAGATTCACAAGTCTCATTGCATTAATTCCGCTAATGTTTTCGAAAGCCATTGCATAACCTTGTTTACTACTATTTATAAGTCCTACTAAACCTACTCCATTATTAATAGAATTGACTTTAATTTCTGTAACAACAGGGACAGAAAAACTATTAGTAGACTCTATTGTCATGTTACTAACTCCTGAAGAAGATGTAAACGTAACCTCACCTGAAGAAACTATCGGTATAGAAGGTCCACAAAATGTCCACTTTGAAAAGTCCAATGCTACTCCATCAAAATTATCATAATGTTCAAATGTGGCCTCTCCACTTACAACAGAATTAACCATTACATTACCATAAAAAGAATAAATAACTACCGAAGAACTTAAAGGTATATTATCTACTTTAACCCAAACTTCAGTTTGAGTTGTATTCAACGTACTATTTTGAATCCAAAACGGTAAAAATACTCCAGCAGCATTAGTAAATCTAAAGTCTCCTCCATCTGGTTTTAATTTACCTTGAGCAATAAGGGTCTGTGTATCTATTATTAGCTTTATTTGAAAACCAGTTAAAGAATTTGGATTCAAACTATTATCTACTGTTATTGGCACTCTATATTTCCAACCATCGAGACAAGGATTTTGAGCTAAAATATTATTTAAAGCTAAGAGTAATATAACAAAGGTTAATCTTTTAAGTTTCATTTTTTATAGTTTAATAAATTTGATAGTTTCTTGTTGTTTTCCAACCAATATTCTAACGATATACATTCCTGGTCTAACTTTAGAAAAATTATAATGCTTCTTCAGTTCTGTTGCTTCTTCAGAGTCTGTTAACATAATCTCTCCCAAAATATTATAAATAGAAATATTGATTGTTCCTTCTTTATTTAATAAGACTTCTAATGTAAATTCATCTTTTGTAGGATTAGGATATAACAATGTATGTTTTATTCCATTATACGATAAATCTTTAACCTCTTGTTGCCCAATTTTTGTAGGACTCACTTCAATTTCTTTCATTACAGTATCAGAACAAGCTACATTGCTTACGACTAAAGACACGTTATAAGTTCCTGCAATAAAATAAGGGTGTAATGGATCTTCTTCTATAGAAAATGCTCCATCATCAAAATTCCATGAACTTGTATATGGGTCTGGATATGAAATATTCACAAACTGAATTGTATCTCCAACAAACACTTCTGTTTTAGCTAAAAACCCAGCTGCTAATTCTACTTCGGTAGGAGTTACAATAATTTCATTTGAAGACTGACATCCATTTACATCTGTAATTGTAACTATATAAACTCCTGATGTATCAATTACTAATGAAGGGTTATTTCCTACAAGAAGGTTTCCATTATGAAACCATTGGAAAGTACCAGAATTTGTTGGAGTTGATAAAGTTTGACTTAAGCCTTTACATAAAATAAAATCTGCTCCCAATTCAGAATCGATAGCCACATTTACATTTACAAAAATAGAGTCATTTGTTGTACACCCATTCTGTGTAACATCTACACTATAATAAGCTGTTGAATTGGCAATAATAGTTTGATCAGTTGAATTGGTATTCCAGAAATAAGTAGCTCCGGTATTTTGAGCGTCTAATAAAATACTTTCAGCAAAACAGATTAGCGTATCATTCCCTAAGTTGACAACAGGACTAACTGCAACTGTAATTGCTATAGAGTCTCTAAAGCTACAATTGGTAGTTAAGTCTGTAAGTTCTGCCCAATGTATTCCAGAAGTTGTAAGTGTATTTGAAAACTGAGTTGAATTATCAGACCATAAATAAGAAACATTTGGAGTTGTTAAGTCAAAACTTAAATTATCGCAATAATTCCCATCTACTCCTAAATTAACAACAGGTCTTGTATTTACTACTACGTCAATAGTATCGTAATTGATACAACCATTTACATCTGTTAGCTCTACCCAATAAGTTCCCGCTGCACTCGTATTTAGTGTTGTACTCACTGAGTTATCTGACCATAAGTAAGTTCCTGCTGCATTAGGGTTTAATAATGCTACATCTCCAGTACATAGAGCAATATCTGCTCCTAAGTTTGGAAGTATACTTGTTACAACTGTTGCTAATATGGTATCTCTTCCAACACAATTATTAATATCTGTTACTTCTACCCAATATAAACCTGAAGTATTTATAGATAAGTTTTGGCTACTACTTCCATCACTCCATAAGTAACTACTTAGAGGATAACCTGAGTTTAATTCCTTTGTATCACAAAAAGTAGCATCTGGACCTAATTGAGGTTGAACACTACTATTCAAAACGATACTTACCGTATCTGAATGCGAACAATTAAAAGTATTCTGAGCAGTAACATAATAAGTTCCACTAAATTGTGCTAATAAAGTTTGAGCACTAGAGTTATTAGACCAAACATAGTTACTCCCTGCATTTTGAGCATCTAATAAATAAGTGTTTGTACACGTTGTAATTTGATTTCCTAAGTTTACTATAGGGTTTGGATCTACCGTTATCGCATTCATAATCGTATCATCACACCCGTTAGGAGTAACAATAATTAAAGTAACATTATACCCTCCTGCAGAACTATATTTCTGAACTCCTTGAAAAGTAGATGCTGTAGAAGAGTTTCCAAAGTTCCATTGAGATTGAAAACTACCACTACTTATACCTGAGGTATTGTAAAAGTTTATGGTATCATTTAAACAGTTTCCTGAATTGGTAAAGCTTGCAGTTGGAACAGGATATGTAACTACATTTTGAGTGATAGAATCACTACACCCATTTAAATCTGTTGCAATTAACTTTACAGCATGATTACCTTCTAACGTAAATAATTGATTGGGGTTTATTTGAGTTGAAGTTATACTATTTCCAAAATCCCAACTAAAAGCATCTGTTAAGCTACTCGATGTATTTGTAAAAGAAACCAACTCATCTGTACACGTAGATACATTTGTAAAACTAGGTACTGGTAAATCATAAACCACAATGATATTACTAGTTGTATTTGTACAGCCGTTATCTGATGTTACTGTTAAGGTAACATTCTTATTTCCTCCTGTAGCAAAAACATGTGTAGGATTATTTAATGATGAGTTAATTGAAGTTTCTAATTCCCAATTAGAAGTATATGAACCTGACGCTATTGATGACCCATTAGTAAAAGAAACCAAGTTATTTACACAAGCATTATTAGCTGTAAATGAAGCAACAGGGTTTGGATATATTTCTATTGTTGCATTATCTATAGTAACACACCCATTTGAAGTAGCAGTAAGACTTACATTATAAAACCCGGGAGTATTATAATTATGTGTAGGCAATACTTGTGTTGAAGTTTGTCCGTTATTGAAATTCCAATTATAAGTAATTCCTGCTGTTGGAGATACGCTAGAAGTATTTGTAAACGCTAAAGTAGAATCTTGACAGTTGTCTGTAATAGTAAATGCTACAACTGGATAAGGTAAAACAACGATACTTCTATTTAATGTTTTTATACATCCCATACTAGACTCTGCTGTTAATTGAACATTATAAGTTCCTTGTTGGGTATAAGTAAATGTTGGATTTTGTAAAGTTGAAGTATCGTTTTGAGGAGTGTAAATGTCTCCAAACTCCCAATTATAAGAAATAGTATTGGTATTGGAAATTGTTGTTTGGTTCGTAAATGCAGTAGCTGTTCCTTCACAAACTGCTGTTTCAGTAAAAACAATAACTGGCGAAGGTGAATTAACAACAACAACTGTATCTGTATTGGGACAACCAGAAATATCTGTTACTGTTACTGTATAAATGGATGGAGAAGATACAAAAATAGAATCTTGATCTACTACTCCATTGCTCCAAACCGATTTCAAGCCAATTATACCGTCTGGCGCTAACCAAGCAGACTGACCATTACATAATGCAATGGTATCTCTTAAAAAAGAAATATATGGAGGTGTATCGCAAGAATCTTCTGCCAACGTAATGACACTTTGGTTATTTAAGATCCATTGCATATTTGCTCCTCCATCTACAATATCAGAACCTGTATTTCTTGTCCCTCCTTTGTCTTCCCATCGTAAACCTGCAGACTCACTTAAATAGAAGTTTAAATCATTTTCATTATTACCATACATTTCTTTTTGATCTAGGTAATGCATTTTTGGAGTAGAAACTGCCCCTTGGAAAGTTGGATTAAAATAGAAGTAACGTTCTATTGAACCATTTGAAACTGTAATTTGTGATGCATTTCTTCTAAACACTTCTACAGAGCTTCCTAAATTTCCTAGTACTTTTAAATCTAGACCAGTACCCGATAAGTTAGTGTAGGTATTACCCGATGTTAAAGCCTTTGACAACCTAATTTGACCATATGGTCCATATACTCTTTTATTGTTATCTTCTCCTATCAATTCTCCAGAATGAAATAAATCTATTGTTCTGTTATTCATTAAAACATTACCGTTATCTAACTGTAAAAAGTTGGTGATGTCTATATTATTGAATAAGCGAACAGTATCGAAACTATTTTGAATGAACAGGTTACTAAAACGAATGGTACTATCTCCTAGTAGTTGTTGTTCTATTCCTCCATACAAATAAACATTTGCACTAGTATCTGGTGCTAAACCAAATGTTTTTGCACTTCCGTTATTCTCTATATTCCCCGTAACGTGTACGTTACCTAAGTTAGAAATTTGCAAGGTGTTACCAGGTAAACTTTGTAAATTTCCTTTTATGTATAAGTCCGTATAACGAGCCACTCCATTTACAGAATCTCTTTCGATATAAAACCAGTCGTTTTTATGACTAACTTCTACTTGAGCCATAGTTTTAGAGAAACCTAAAATGGAAATAACTGCCAAAATTAGTTGTATATAATGTAATTTCATAAGCTTATTGTTATAATGGTTTTAGAATTAGGGATGGTCTAACTATTTTTATTAGATTACAATTTCATTATGTAAGCTAATCTGTAGAACGAAGGAAGTATCGCAACATTAAATGCACTACCACTTCCGCTACTAGCTGTAGTACCAGAAAAAGAATGTAAATGACTCCCGTTGGTTGTTGTTGTTATGCCAGATGCAGCTCCCGAGGCAAAGCCCGTAGGTATGTTACTTGAATTTGAACAACCAGTACCTGAACAAGTACTACCACTAGCCCAATTGTGATTATGGCTACCCCCGTATGAAGTTGAACCAGTAAAACTATGACTATGACTTGGCATATTACTAGTGTATAACGTAACATTTGTAGATGTGCTTCCTCCTGTACTTCCTCCTGTAGTTGATGCTTGTGCTAGTGAACCACCGCGTATAAAACGATCTGTTAAGTTAGGAGTACCACTAGCTCCGTTGCACAATACCCAACCACCAGGTAGTGATGCTCCACTCCACATTACAATTGTACCGGCTGGAACTAAATCGTAGTATGCTCCTCCTGACTTTTGCTGCACTTTACCTCCTACTCTAACATTACCTCCTGCATCGTTTATCGTTAAGTCTGCTGCAGAACCATTGTTTCTACTTTGTATTGCTTCTCCATTTACTGCCAAATTATTGGTAGAAATATCTCCAATCATAAAACTACCATTACTTGATAGTGAAACCGTAACACTTGGCTTTATATGAAATATAGCTTGAGGAATATCTGTATGTGGCATACCTATACCAATTTTACCATTTCCATCGTAATAGATGTTTTCGTTAGCTAAGTTAGCCGCTCCATATTTATACTTCCACGGAGAAAGGGCATTATATTCTCCCGATTCTTTATAAAAAATTTTATCATTGAAAAAATAAACTAATCCTACAGGGTTGGCTGCCATACTTGCTGGACTTGCAACTGCAGGTAAAATTAGACCTTTGTTATTAGGATTGGTTAAATCCAAAACAGAACTAGAGTCTGGGTTTGGGTTTCCTATTCCTACCTGTGCAGAAACCGAACCTCCTATAATTAATGTTGATGCGACTAATAAATTTCTTAATTTCATAACTTTATTTTTTTATTCTAAACTATAATATAACTTCAATTTCTACTGAGGTAGATTTTACAATATTCCCTCTTTTACCGTATGCTCTAATTTGGTACACATGCTTGCCTGCTTGCTTTATTTTTTTACGATAGTCATTCTCTAAATTTAATTTTGAAATTGGCAATGACTTCCCTCCATTTACAGCACAATAAACAATATAACCTACCAGTACTTCGTTTTTTAAATTGGGACTCCAAACTAGCTGTATTTCTTTCTTATTTTGATTATACTTTTGTTTAGAGATTTCTATTGTCCCTTCTAATGGAAGCAAAGGAAGAGTTCCTGAAATAAGATTTGATTTTTCTGAGTTAAGTTTACTTTTGTCCAGAGCTTCAAGACAGTATTCATAAGCAATACCCCTTTTTACATTCTTATCGGTAAATTGAGAAATGTCTTTAGGAATTAAGATATAATTCAGTTGTTCAAAAGGTAGCGTATCACCTTTCTTTCTTTTATATAAATTATAACCAACTAAATCTTTTTCGTTATTCAGTAGCCAATTAATTTTAAGAACTGAATCGTTTACAACAACTTGTTTTGCAAAGGGCATTACCGGAGGCGTTACATCTGGTAGCTTACCCTCTGAATTGTTAGAAGGTTTTCCCATGTTTATGGAAGAATCAACACCGAGTACCAAATACACAAAAGGAGCTGTTACATTTTTGTCCAGTTTTTGTTCGTAGTAGTTGGTATCAATTAATGTAGTATTAACAATCTTATAGTTGGCAATATCTTCTCCTTCTGATGCTAAAGCTCTCATGATTCTGTATCCTTTTAAATCTGACTCTATACATGGTTCCCATGACATTTTCATTAGTCCCACGTCTGGTACAACTTTAAAGTTCTTAGGAGCATTAGGCCCTACTATATCTCTAATTTGTGTTACGTGCATAAATGTCTGTGTTTTATTTTCAGACAAATCAACTACCTCTAATTTGTAATAAAAAGATCCTATTTCATTAACTACATCCATATAAACAGTATCTGATGCTGCAATAAGTTTTTTATTTATTTGTACATAGTTAGAGTCACTATTGTTACTTCTTAGCACATTATACCCTTCTATATCTGTATCTGTTGTAGGAATCCAAGATACTCTTGTTGTCAATTCTTTAGAAAGAGGCAATAAAGTCATTAGCGGAATTAAAGGAGGAACAAAGTCCTTTACTAAAACTTTTATTTCTTTTGAAAACTCAGCAGGCTGACCAAAGTAATCTAGCCCTTGAATTTTGTAGGTATAAATAGAATCTATATTTACGTTTAAATCTTCATAATAAAATTTAAATTTTTCGTCTAAAGTAGAAGTTGTTAGTGGCTCTTTATTTATAATAGTATAACTCCCTTTATTTGTTTTTCTATAAACGTTAATGAAGTAAAGGTGCTTTTCATCATTTTCCCATTTCAAACCAATTTTCTTCTTTTTACGAACAGACGTAACCGCCTTAAAAGAAGGTAAAGGCTTATAATCTTCAACCTTTAAAGACTCTGAGATACCAATTACTTTTTCTTTTCCTTTAAAGTTAGCTATAACTTTATATTTATAATTCTTTCCTTTTACAGCCGTTTCATCTATATATGCTACACCTAAAGCAAGCGCTAAATTAAAATGTTTTACTGACTCTATTATGGCAAATATTCCGGAAAAACCAGTTTTAAATTCCTCATGAGACTCATCTAAATAAGCTGAAAAGAAACCAGCAGAAATAGCATTTAATTTAATTCCATTACCTAAACTTTTAGGAGGGAAAATTTTAGCACCATTTAATTTTGACCATCCATTATCATTCTCAGATCTGTAGATGTCTAGCCCTCCTTCAAAATAAATTTCTGGAGATATCCAACGTACTAGACAACCTTTACCATCATGATTATTAGCAACATAAACTTCCCCTTCAACTTGGCTAAAAGCTAGAAAAGGAATCAAAGATATTATATATATTAAAACTACTTGTTTCATTAATTTATTGATTAAAAAGTTTGTTTAAATTCTGTTGTAAAACTCTTAGTTATTCCACCCACACTAACTGAACCAGTACAATCTCCTGCTACTTTCATCTCACTACCAACATAACTAACTGCTAGCTTTCCTTTAACATTAGCACTTACAGAGCTTGCAACGCCACATATTTCACCAATTAAGCTAGCCGAAGCGTCCAAATCTACAGAAGCATTACTTAAAGTAAAGTCTGCACTTCCTTCAGGCGAAGTAGGAATTGTAATTGATGCCGCTGCATCTAAATTTAAGGCTACTGCACAAGCAGCTGTTAAAGAGACGTCACATGCTGTAGTAGAAATACTTATGCTCCCACCTAGATCAAGCTCCAATCCCAAACCTAACTCAACATTTATTGTAGATGAAGATGTACTATTCAGAACTTCTAACTCGGTATATCCACTGAACTCTGGAAATCCATCTAAACAAAATGGATTTAAGGTTGCTCTATTACTTGCAGAGGCTAATTTGAATAAGACTTTATCTTTCGACACCTCAAACCCAAACGGTGCTGTAGCGCATAAAATTGGTAAACTAATACCTGTAGTTATTGTTCCATTTGATATTAATTTAGTATCCGTAGGGTTTTGAAGATCAATATTTAATTGTGCTTGAATTCCAGCATAACCCCAACCCATTGCATTGTCTGTAACATCTGACAAATGCGCTGGTCCATTCATTTCTACATTATCGATACCTTCTATAGAATCTATTGCTCCTGCCCCTCCTAAAGGATACACTAGATCACCAAACTGGAACCTTTCTAACTCATTGTCTGCAAACGTTACAGAAATTTGTGGAACAGTTGCTGATGGTTCCTTAATACTTAAATCTACTTTAGAATCTTTATCTACTTTAAAACTAACCTCTCCAATAGAAGGAATGTTACCTCCAGCTATTATATATTCATTTTGAACTCCTTTTACAAACCCAGAATAGTTATCGTAATCCATTTGAAGCCCCATAGAATTGTCATCAAAAGTCAATAAAGAAAGACTAGCATTAGAACTTGGGTAGCTATAAGTTAATGCCTTTTCATTATCATTTATATTAATAATATGAGAAGAATCATCTATGTAAAGTGATGCTTTTAAGTTTTGATCTATTCTAGCAGCATAGCTTCCATAAGTAAACCCTAATTCCATATCGTAAGAAACTGTAGCACTCTTGTCTTCGTTTGTTAAAGAAAGAAAATGGTCTTGCCCTCCCATTATTAATTGAGTTTCTCCCATATTGTAGATTAACCCTTCTTCTTTAATAATTAAGCCTTCGGTAGGATCCGTTTCTCCTTTGTCTGATACTTTTAAATAAGTTTCACCTCCACCAATCAAGTAGTGTTTATCTTCAAAATCAAACTCTGCTTTATCGGTACCAATGACAAACTCTTCATCTCCTTTTTTAAGATTTAAATAAGGCTTGTCATTATCATCCAATAGTACTTTTACATAATTATCAGCATCTATTGCCAATACCATAGTCGATTCATCTACTTCAAAATTTTGAGTCCCGTTAGTAGCAGAAATAGATGTCCAATTAACAAATTCTGCTTCATATCTATCGTATTTAAAACTCATGTTAGCTCCAGAGAATCTAGCATAATTATCATCAAAAACAACTGATATAGAATCTGAAGAAGCTGAAATACCTTTTCCATTTGAACCTATATTAACTCTAGTTGGTGATATTTCTAAAACCGATGTTCCATGGCTGTAATTGAAGTGAGGATTATTTTTTGCCTCTACTTCTAACACATGCTGATCATAACTTAAAGATAATTGATCATTAATAACTGAAGCTAAATTTCCTGCCCCCATATCTAATGATAAAGAATTAGGTGTTACATTAATTGACTTTCCATCTTGCGTGTAAGACAAGTTATCTGGAGATACTGCAACTGATCGTTGAGGATCGTTAAATGTTACTTCTTTGTCTCTTGAAACACTAAATGATTTATCTGAATAATTAAGTATTAAATTTTCGTCGGCTAATACATATTCTAATGTTTTATCCGCTTCTACTGTTAACTTTAAACGTTCTGAAGTAATTTCAACTTCTTTAGCTCCTCTTTTTAGTTTTAATTCATTTGTAGAAACTGTATATTCATTAGCACCTTCTGTATAGGCTATTGCATTATTATCTAAACTAAAGTTTTTATTATCGTAATTTAATGTAGCTCCTTCTGTAGAAATAGTAATATTCTTGTCATCGCTGTGCTTTGCATAGAACGATTTATCTCTACCTATTTTAAGTTCTTTACCAGCTTTACTTACACTTAAATATTCTGTAGTTATTTTTGACTCTAGCGATCCATCTGTAAAAGTAATTGTATTTTCATCTGTTGCTTCTACGCTATACGTTTCATATTTTACAGCTACTTTTTCAGGAGATATAGATAAAGAGTAATCTGCCCCTTTTTCGACAGCTAATTCTTCATTTTCTAAACTTGCCTTATAGTCATTGTAAACGACTTCATACTTCTCATTTATTTTTGAAACATGTACAAAATCAGAATTAGCATAAAGGTCTATTGCATTATCAATCCAGTTATTAGTAAAAACGTGAATAGAGTCACTTCCTTTTAATACAGTAAAATCATATTCTTGTCCACTTAATTTAATTTTTATTGTTACATCATTAATCACTTCAGTATGCTCCCAATCAACATCTGGTAAAGATGGTAAACTAACATCTGAGAAGTTTAAACTACTAAGATCAGTTCCTGTAAAATCTACTCCTGTAAAATCTACTCCACTTAAGTCTGTAGTTCCGAAATCAACTCCTGAAAAATCAACATTAGAAATATCTATCGTTCCAAAATTTACTCCAGTAAAATCTACATCAGCAATATTAACCGTTCCAAAATCAACCCCAGTAAAGTTAATTCCACTTAAATCAGCAGTTCCAAAATCAACTCCTGAAAAGTTAATTGAACTTAAGTCTAAACTTCCAAAATTAGCGCCCGTAAAGTTAATTCCACTTAAGTCAACACTGCCAAAGTCAACTCCTGAAAAGTTAACCGAACTTAAGTCTAAGTTTCCAAAATCAACCCCCGTAAAGTTAACCCCACTTAAGTCAGTACTACCAAAGCTAGCTCCTGTAAAGTCTTGACCACTTAAGTCTTGACCATTCAAATCTGAAGCTGTTAGTGTTCCTCCTGTTGATGAATTACTTGCTTGCCCTGTATTATTAGTTAAGCTTCCGTTACTACTACTTCCTGAGTTGTTACCTCCACTTAAAGAGTTAAAATTAACATTGCTAAAATCTGCACCCTGGAAATTAACCCCCGTGAAGTTTATACCACTTAAACTAATACCTGTAAAATTAAATCCTGAAAAGTTGACACTACTCAGATTCATATTACTAAAGTTAAATCCTGTAAAATCAACCCCAGTTAAATCAACCCCAGTTAAATCAGCCCCAGTTAAATTCGAACCGTTTGAATTTACTCCACTTAAATTTACTCCACTTAAATTTACTCCACTTAAATCTACTCCACTTAAATCTGCACTTCCAAAATCTACACCTGTAAAGTTAATTCCGCTTAAGTCAATGTTTCCAAAGTTAATTCCTGTAAAATTAATTCCACTTAAGTCAGTACTACCAAAGATAGCTCCTGTAAAGTCTTGACCACTTAAGTCTTGACCATTCAAATCTGCAGCTGTTAACGTTCCTGTTGTTGTTGAATTGTTTTCTTGTCCAGTAGAATTAGTTCCGTTTCCATTATTACTAGAGCTACTACCTCCACTTAGAGGGCTAAAAGTTATATTACTAAAGTCTGCGCCTCGGAAGTTTACACCTGTAAAATCTACTCCACTTAAGTCAACTCCAGTAAAGTTAAACCCTGTAAAATTGACATTACTTAGATTCAAATTATTAAAGTTAAACCCTGTAAAATCTACACCATTTAAATCCACTCCTGTGAAATCAAATCCAGTAAAGTTGGTACTACCAAGATTCACGTTATTAAAGTTAACCCCTGTAAAGTTGACTCCTGAAATATCAAGAGTACTTAAACCTACACCTGTAAAATCTACACCAGTTAAATCCACCCCTGCAAAATCTACTCCAGTTAAATCTACTCCAGTTAAATTTACACCTTGGAAATTCACACCTGTAAAATCTACTCCATTTACATCTGCTCCAGATAAATTAGTTCCTGTAAAATCAACCGTACTTATATCTAAAGAAGGAAAATAGAAATTAGAGTAATCTATGTTTACTGAAGTATTTACACTACTGTAATCATATATTTCATTACCATCTACAAACACTTTTTTATCTAATAATTTTACTTCATGATTTTCGTATTCTGAACTAATTAAGTTATTTCCTACTATTGCAACAACACCATCTCCTTCGTACTTTAGTTGTTTTGTTTCATTATCTTTAGTTGTTGTAATTTTTTTAGCGTCTTTTTCAAAAACAAGGGTGTAAGCAGCTGCTTCTTTTTCTGCAGTAAGACTTAATGCTGACCCTGAACTATAACTTACTGTTTGCTTTGAAGGAGCGTACTCGAAAGCATAAACATCATTCCCTTTAGTAAGCGTTGCAGAAGTATTGTTCTCTCCGATTGTTTTTGTTCCAACTATTGATACATCTCCTTTATTAAAAGTAATTGTATTTTGATCTTCTTCTACAACTGATTGTAATACAAAGTTTGGTGATTGAAAATTAATATTTCCGTCTCCTGTAGTTTTGTCTCCATCTAAAGACATAGATATATCGCTAGATATAAGATTTAGACTAGCTGCAGCTTCTCCATAACTAAAATCAAATTGATCTCCATTATTTTTATAATTAATATTTGTAGTCGTTTCAGTAAAGTTCACACCTAAATCAAATTCAACACCTCCATTTACGAAAGAGATTAACCCTTTTTCATCTGATTTAAAAAGCTCTACTTTATCTGAATTATCAGTATAACTTAATCTTCCTGTTCCGTCTTGTTTACCTAGTAAAGAGAACGTTCCAGATTGTAGCATAATCGAATCGTTTATTGCCCCTTTAAAGTCAATATTATCTAGGTTAACATTAATCAAAGCAGTATTTGCAGATTTATTACCAGCTAAATGTATGGTATCATTCCCGTCCTTTACAAAAACAGACGCTGCCTCTTGAGCCTCATTATAAGTAATTTCTTGTTCCGTGTCTGCTGACTTATCAGCAAAACGCAATATTTGAGTTCCTTGTTCATCGTAAGATCCAAAGAAAGAATTATTCCCAACAGAATAAGCTAACATTGCTAACCCTGGTGCGATATTCGCACTTACAGAATCTGAAGAGATTTTTAAATTTACTCTAGCTGTTTCGCTCGTTTCATTATATAGCCCATTGAACTTAAATTCATCCTCTTCAATATTAAAACGTCCAATAACATCAGTCGGGTTTAAATATAAACTATAATCAGATGCTCCTTCTTTTACATGTAGGAACTGAGTACCAGTTGCAGTTATAGAAGCTTCTTTTATATCTTGTCCGTCTTTGAACTTAATAAAAGAAGAATCCGAAGGGTTATATAAAGAAGAAATAGAAGCTTCTTCAAATTCAAAATCTAATCTTCCTAATTCATTATTAGCATTTGCTAATACATCTAATAAGAACCCTTCATCTTTTAAGTGAAGTCGCCCCATTGATCCATCGAACTGAGCTCCAACTCCTATTTCCAATGCATTTTTCTTTATAAAGATAGAAGCACTATCAAGAGCAAGATCTCCTTTCATTTGATTGTTTGGATAAGTTAAATCCATGTGACCTATTTTATTTTCTACATCAGTATGTAAATCAAAAACTGTTGACCCTTTTTCAACATAAAAAGTTCCATTTGTACTAGAAGCTTCAGCTGAAATTGTAGCTGTTGATGTTTCTAAACCAAAATTTCCTGTCTTCTCATTCAGGTCAATTGAAGAACTAAATTCTACACCAGAAATTTCACCTGTCAAGACACCTGTTTGATTTGAACCATTTGCAGCTATATCTAGTTTTGTATCTGATCCTATTTCAAAACCTAAAGTACCAGCAGTGTTATTCAAATCTGCTGATGCATTAAATTTATAATCATCGAAACTTGTTGAAAATGCTCCTTTATTATTTGTTGCGTCTGCTTCTACAAATAAAGTAGTACCATCTAAGTCTATATCTAGTTTTCCATATTTTGTTTCGATTGCTGCCTCAACAGAAGCACTAATAGTAGAACCTATTGTAAAGTTGAATACTCCAGAGTTCATGTTAGACATTACTGAATTAACAGAGAAATCTGTACCTATACTCATATCGAAGGATCCACTTCCTGTTGCATCTGCACTACCTCCAATACTAAAACCATCTTGAGCTAAACCTAATTCAATAGAAGGTTTATCGTTAACATTACCACCGAACTTAAATCCTGAACCAGCTGCGTAATCTCCGATGTCTATTTGACCTTCTTTAAAGCTGCTTGCGCTAACAGTAACTTCATTGTCTGCAATAGTAAAGGTCTGTGGTAAAAACTCATCCATAACTGCAGTAACAACTTCTTCAGCAACAACTCCAGCAACACCTGAAACTGCTCCCCCCGATCCTGGCACTCTTACATTTGCATTTAAAAATGCAGCATCAGCAGCTATTGAAAGATTAATACTTTCTACTGTTAACCCTTGACCTATAATTGATAATTCGGCTGCTAAATCTGCTTGAAAGAAAAATCCATTTGCGACTGGATCAATGATTTGACCATATAAAGCTGCTCCAAATTGAATGTTCTCATCTAAATCAATTGAAAAATTACCTTCGTCATCTACTTCACTTTTCATGTGGCGGTAAATTTTACCTTCTAGACCAACTATATTAAAAAGAGGAACTTGTACAACTGGAACCTGCACCTGAACTCCAACACCACTTACATCCTCATAGTAAGCATCTACATACCAGTAATCCATGCTTCCTTTCATACCTAACACTAAATTTGCCCCCATATTCAGTTGCACTGGTAATTTTACATTTACGTCAACACCACCTTCAAATTTAGTTCCCCAATATGGGTCATTGTCTGAAAAACCAATATATCCTGTAGCATCAATTACTGGAGACTCAATAGACACAGCAATTTTACTTAATGTTAATTTCTGAGCATCCTGTCCTTCATCTTGAGGAACTTCAATTTCTGGAGTAACAATACTAGCAGTTGAACTTGAAGAAGCCTCTGTTGTTCTTACACTTGATATACTTAAAATTGGAGGGCCATCATCTCCTGCAATAGAACTTCCTAAATTTGCTTCTGCAGTATAAGATAATGCATATTTATCTCCCAAAAATGCTGCTCCTACTTTTAAAACAGTCATTTCGATAGCTTTATAAGTTGCAGGAACTGGAGAATCTAAACTTTTAGATTTGTTCTTTCCTCCTATTCCAACATAGCTGTCTCCATATATTCTAAAGTCTTCTATACTTTCTATACTTGCATCCAACTCTGGTATATCTATATCAATGTTTAAAGACAAATATTGATTCTCTAGAAATACACCTCTATTAATTTCAATATCCATTCTATTTTCACCTCCGAATGGATTATATACTTTTTTTAGTCCTGCTATACTATCTAGAAGATAACCTTGTTCTAGACCCGATTCAGTAGCATTAATTTTATATCCAAAATCATTGTCTTCATCTAAAAACGGAAATTTAATCGCTCCTAAAAACTCAGCTTTTTCAATAGCATTTTTATTAATATCTATTTCAAAGTTTAAAGGAGATGGGAAAGTATTGAATGTTACAAGATCTTTATCTACAGAAACAGCGATATCCGTCTTAAAAGTAACCCCATTGTTATCTATCCAAAACTTACTACTTGTACCTTCTGTTGAAAAATCATAATCTCTATTCGATGCTAATTTTAACTGATTAGAACCGTCGAAATTTTGACTCTTAAACCTGACTTTATAATCTGTAAAGTAAACCCCTTTCCAATCAGGATCGGCAGATAATTTAGTTGGAGAAATAGACTCTGAAAAATCAAAAACACAACCAGTTGTAGGTAAAACTTCAATGTTTAAGTTCTCAAATAACCCTAGACCTCCATTTAATTTCCCTATTAAATTATCTAACTCTATATAATCAATTTGCTGAACATGTCTTTCTATTTCTATTCTTATCGGATCACCAGCCTGATTAACAACTGTTTCTGGTAAAGTGATATACCCTTTTACATTAATTTGAAATATATTTTCATTTATAGATAACTGACTTGTTCCGTCCAACTCTAATTTAAATTGATTTGGAGACAATAGTATTGTTGAAAATGGAACAAGAGATGCTACTCCAGTCATTTGGCCCTGAGAATTAACTACGAAATCACTTTCTATAGATACAATATCAGAAGACTGATCTGATAATACTGCATGAGGAATAGTCCAATTAATCACTCCTTTCATCAACAGTCCATCTTTAGTAATAATTCCTGAATTATAAACGAAATAGGCATTCCCATTTGATGCTATTTCTGGAGATAATAATAACTCATCTCTGTCTGATAAATCAAACTCAATAATACCATCTTCTAGAACCATTAAACCTGCCACTTCTTTTAAATCTAAATGACTAAACTCTATATCTACAAAATCTGAAGGGTCGTCAGACATAGCAATTCTTGCTTTACCAGATAGGTCGTTAATATTGTTACCATAAACTTGTGTTACCTCAATTAGTTGATTTGAAGCATAAAAATTTTCGATAAGAGAATGACTAAAAAATGTTTTAACCTCACTACTCGCTACTTGTTGACCTTCAGAGAAAGCTTCAATAATATAAGCATACTCTGTATCAGGATCTAAATTTTGATTTAACAGAAAAGAAGCTCCATCTTGAGAAGATGTTTGTGGCAATCTCTCTTCGTAATAAACAGAGTTATTTGACATTGCAGCCTCTGCAGTTTGATTCGTGTCTTTTTTTACAATCTTGATATTATAGTTATAGTTCTGACCTGAAACACCTTTGTTTGATACTCCCCAAACAAAAGTTTTCTGTTGTGTTTTACTAAAAATCTCTCCATCAAAAGGCTCTGTTATTTCTAACACTCCATCAGCTGGAAATCCATAGAAAAACCAACACCATTCGCTAAAACCTTCATTAGAAAAAATCTCTTTCCCATTTGGTCCTATCGCTTTAATCCTATACACATACTGTTTTCCTGCCTGCAATAAAATAGTATTTAAATTTAAGTTAAATGTATTTAAAGAAGACTCAGCAGATTCGTAAACCAAAATTGCTTTACTATTTTCTACCGCATATTTAGGGTCAGCCATTGCTGGATCAGTAATCTCGTACAAAAACAATTTAAAAGTAGACATAGCTGAAACTATTGGGCTTGCACCTCCTGCTATTTGCCATCCAAAATTTACATTCTGAGGATTAGAAGGGTTAACGAAACTTTCACATTCGGGCTCTAAAGTTACCGGAGGTTGTTCTAAAAATAAATAAGCTGTGAAACACATTTCCTGAGAAAGTACTTTATTACTATTATAATCAATAACCTGAATACAGAAATTATATTGACCTTCTGGCAATCTTCCACTCTGTTGGTTCAACTGAGCTATTGAAATTCCTTCTGTCTCTATATTATTGATGTGTAAATAATCTGTAAAGTCAGAACCTTGTAATGTTAAAGGAATACCAGGAGTAAGACTTAATGGTTGAGCAGGCTTAAAGTTAGGACTCGTAAATATTTTAAGGTATTCATTTTCTATACTCACTCTTAATCTTACATCATGATTTGGCACATTAAAATCTACCAAGTTAATTGTAGCTTGTAAATCAGTACCACCTACTTCATAATAATCTGTTAAGAAAATGGGGTGAGGATAAGGCATTACTATTGTTGTAGACACAGGAAAAACTTGCGCATTGTACAAAAAGGACAATGACATAAATAACACAACCAATAAAAGACTAAAACTATTTTTCATAAACTAATTATATTAAAAGCTGTATCCATACTTAATCGAAGCTGTAACTTCTGAAGTATTGCCAGTTAACTTATTAAATCTTAAAGCATCGGAAACAATAAAAGATAACTTTTGCTTCTTACTTACTTTTACATTTCCATTCAATCCCAAATTTCCAATCATTCCGTTAGAACTACCGTTTATAATTGTTGTCATAAAACTAGAGACTACAGATAGTTGTAATTTATCTTTCAAGATCGTTTTACCAAGGGCTAATGTTGGCCCTATATTTATCGTTTTAGAAACTTCGGCTATTGTTTGTACAAATGTTACCCCTGCAGAATACATAAACTTTGTTTTAGCGTATTGAGCTTGCCAAGAAAGATTTCCGTTATAAAAAGTAGAAGTATTGTCTCCATTTACTCTTGCATTTTGAAAATTAAAGCCTGAATTTAAAGCTCCTTTATATTTTTCTTTTGAAACCATTCTTGTAACGTTAACTCCAGCACTTTTTGTTGTCTGAACAAATTGCAATGTATCAATTGTAACAACTAATGTTTGTTTTGTACTTGAATTAAAGTTTGAAAAATTAGAAGAAATATTCCATTTTTCGTTTGGAGCGTATGTTAAGCCTACCCCTCCAATTGTTCTAAGTAATTTTGAAACTTTATCTTCATTTAAATTATTTCTTTGAAGACCACCTGTTAAATTCCAAGACAGCTTTTTCTTTAACATCGAAAAACCAGACTTTAAAGTAAAATCTTCATAGTCATTATTTATAAAAGTAATTCCCATTGTTTTATAGTCTGGATCTACCCTTCTATATCCTAATTTAAATTTAGCAATCTTAGTTTTAAAATTTAAATTTCCAATTATTGCTTTTGTTAATTGAGTTGTACTATTGGTAGAATAGAAAAATATATTATTCAGATAAGACGCTCCTTCTACTACTGTTTCATCTATTCTAATATCATTGGTGTAAGCAGATAGATCAACTTCACCATCAACACTTATTTGCTTGTTTAGTTTTTGTTTTGTTGAAACCCCAAACACAACATTGTCTCCAGGTTTTACAGAAGAGTTGTCATCTTCAATCTCTAATGAGTTGACTTCGTCTTTGGCCTTAAACAATTGAAAAGTCACTTCGTTTTTTGGTTTTCCTAAAGAAACACTTCCTCCCCATCCTCTTCTTTTATAACTTGGTATAGCAGCCAAAGTTCCATCTGGATTATATAATACTGCTTGCGCAAATCTTCCGTACAAAACTTTTCCTCTTACAAAAGATTCTTTTGGTGCTAACTCTATTCCTACACCATAAAACTGACCTCCACTTAAAGAAAACTCTGATAGTTTCATACTTCGATACCCTAAATGAACAGTTGCCCATTTGTATTTAGGACTTATTCCAAAGTTATTGAAAGGTTGTGGTTTAGAAATTTTACTAGCTTGTGAACTAATTGTAGCAGAAAATGGAGCAGAAATAACTCCACCGATATTAAAATTTAGATTTGCATTAAACTGCCAAAAGAAAGGCCCCCTTTTAGGATCCATTCCTTGAGCATTATAAAATGTAGTTTGAGCTCCTATTCCTCCAGAAACTTTCACAGCTTCTTTTAACTTAAAACTTTCTAAGTCTTGAGAATAGAGAGTGTTAATGACCACCATACATATTAAAAATAAATATATTTTATTCACTTGCTTTTATATTAATCATTTAAGGAAGCAGACTTCCCATCTTTATTATACTCAATTTAGACTTACTGATTTGTATATTTGAAAGTCCCCATATGTATATTTGAGCTTTCAAAAACCAAATCTAAAGGAAAATACATTCTAAATTAAGCACGCAACTTAAATTTAAGGGCTATCCCTTAGGTCTTAAAGCATACTAAAAATGAAATTCAGGGTTAACCCTGAGTCTATTTTCAATAATTTGAATTAATTTTATTTATATTTGTAGCCATGAATATAAAGTTGAAAAATTTAAATATGATTAAGAAGTTTATCTACTTAACTTTCTCTCCTATTTTTTTAATGTTCATTCTTTTTGGTTGTGAACAACCAGAAGAAATTAAAATACCAAACGAGTTTGCTTTATTAAGAGATACAAACAGTTTTAATGATAGCCTTTATGAGGCTACTTTTTCTGAAGCTTATCAGAAGTACATAACAGAAAAAGATTACAACATTGCTGCAAACATTTTAATAGCAAAAGGAAATGCGTTGGACTACTACCTAACCCATGACACTACTTACTTAAAACAGTGCGTCAACTTCATTTCAAAAAATGATAATTATATTACCCCTATTCAAAACATGTATATTCGATACTATATAGGATCACAATATGATTTTGATAACAAAATTAACGAAAGTAAGAAATGGTTATTAGATGCAATAACATATTGTCCTAATCCTGATCAAGAAACTATAGTTGGTTTTTCTCATTTAATACTCTCAGGACAATATAAAAGACAAAGCAAATTAGATAGTTCTCAATACCATGCTATAAAAGCATTAAAAGTTTTTGAGTTAACTAAAGACACAATCAATATTAGCACTGTTCAGTACAACCTTTTTAGAATAGCTTCGAGCATGAATGATGATGCTAACGCTAGTAAATACTTGGATGACATGATAAGATTTGGTAAAGCTGCTAAAGACACCATAAATATTTGCTCAGCTTACATTGGCTATGCTAAATATTCTACAAAAGTAGATACAACTTTTCAAAAAGTTATTAAATACCAAGATACTCTAAATCATTATATAACTCAATGGAGTAACCCCGTACCTAATTTCTTGTTTGATAACTCACTTTTAAAAGTTCATATTCACATTCATAATAAAGATCTTAAAGCTGCTGAAGAAGAATTTATAATTACTGATTCACTTGCCAATCCTTCAAGTAGTTCTGACAGCTACAACTTAGATGACACGAGACACAATCTCTCTCACTTAAAAACGGGAAGCTATGATCAGAAACTTTTTGATAAACTCTTAAAAATTTCAAATGAAAACAAAAATTATTATAAGTCTGTCTTATTGCTAAAAAACATGATTATTTCAAAAGAAAATGCAAAAGAATATGAAAAAGCATTCTTCTATTTAAAAGAACATAATAGAATTCGAGACTTGTTATGGGATGATGATTTAAAATCAAAAATATATAAGTACGAAAAACAGTTTCAGACAGTTAAGAAAGAGAAAAAAATTATCGAGCAAGAAAATGCTCTTTTACAACGAAACAGTATTATCGGTTTTCTTGTATTTGGTTTATTAGCTATCGGATTAATATTTATAGTCTTCATTAATAGAAGAAAAAGGCTGGCATTAGAAAAAGAACAAGATTTGCAAGAAGACTACACCAAGCAACTGTTGCAAAATACAGAAAGTGAACGAAGTCGTATTGCAGGAGATTTGCACGATAGTGTCAATCATAAGTTACTTCAATTGAGTAGTAAAGTAAAAAGTGGTGAACAGGTAGGCTATGAAGAGCTAACTGAAGTAATAGAACAAGTTAGAGATATTAGCCACAATTTACATCCAGCTATGTTTGAAAAAGTAGGATTAGAGAAAAGTATTGAAGAGTTATCTCGTAAAACTATGGAGACTACAAAACTTCAAATTAGCACTCAAATAGCATATAGTAAGACATTGAGCACTCAACAAGAGTTACAAATTTACCGTATTGTAGAAGAAGCACTTAACAACATTATAAAGCATAGTAAGGCTAGTCATGCTTTTATTAAATTAGTGAGTACTCAGTCGAAGTTAGAGGTAAAAATAAAAGATAACGGTGATGGTTTTGATACCAGCAACCTAAAGAATAAAAAAACTAGTTTTGGGCTTATGAATATTGAGCAACGGACAAAAGCCGTTAAAGGAATAATTAATATTATTTCTTCTCAAAAAGGAACAGAATTAGATTTAATTATCAAAACATAAACAATGGCAAAAAACATTATAATAGCAGATGACCATCCTATTACTGCAAAAGGTATGGAAGTTGTTTTAAAAGAACTAGGATTTAATGTAATAGGTTCCTTTGTAAATGGCTTGCATGCATTTAACAACATTTGTTTGCATCAACCAGAGTATGCTTTATTAGACATGCAAATGCCAGGGATGTGCGGACTCGATATTGTTGAAAAAATACGTTCTCAAAATTTAAAAACAAAAGTAATTATTTATACGATGTTTAATGACATAAGTGTATTTAAAGAAGCTATGGACTTACAAGTCGATGGTTATTTACTAAAAGAATTTGCTATTGATGATTTAAAAGAATGTTTAGAAGCTATAGAATCAGGAAAGAAATGGTATAATTCAAAAATAGAGGAAAAACTTCAGAATAGTAAGGTTACATTTTCTCCTGAGTTATACTGCACACTTAGCCCAAAAGAACGATCTATTATTAAATGCATTTCTGATAATAAGTCTACTAAAGAAATTGCTAACGAACAATTTATTAGTGAAAAAACTGTCGAAAGCCATCGACGAAACATTAAAAACAAACTTAAATTATCTGAAAAAAATAATGCTTTATTAGTCTGGGCTATAGAAAACAAAGGATTCTTTCCGTTGATGGACTAGCTTAAGTGTTACAA